>DATKPX010000108.1:0-2355 GCA_035523855.1 Allostellaceae bacterium | reverse complement strand
GCGAGCCGCTGCCGCGCGCCTGAACGGCCTCGCGCCGCGCCGGTCGATCTGCTATCTGAGGCCGCTGTTCCGCCGCTCTGGGAGATTTCGATGAAACTCAGTGGTCAGGCCGCCCTGGTGACGGGTGGCGCCTCCGGGCTCGGCGCCGCCACCGCCCGCGCGCTCGCCAAGACCGGCGCCAAGGTGGCGGTGCTCGACGTCAATCTCGAGGCCGCGAAGGCGGTGGCGCTGGAGATCGGCGGCCTCGCCGTCGCCTGCGACGTTGCCGATGCGAAGAGCGCCGAGGCGGCGGTCGCCGCCGCCAGCGCCGCCCATGGCGCCGCCCGTGTGCTGATCAACTGCGCCGGCATCGGTCCCGCCCAGCGCATTGTCGGCCGCGAGGGCCCGATGCCGCTCGAGGCCTTCAGGCGCGTCATCGACATCAACCTGATCGGCAGCTTCAATTTGATGCGGCTCGCCGCATCCGGCATGACCGGCCTCGACCCCCTCGCGGACGGCGAGCGCGGCGTCGTCATCTCCACCGCCTCGGTCGCCGCCTATGAGGGGCAGATCGGCCAGGCCGCCTATGCCGCCTCCAAGGGCGGCATCGTCGCGCTCACCATCCCGGCGGCGCGCGAGTTCGCCCGCACCGGCATCCGCGTCAACGCCATCGCGCCCGGCCTCTTCGCCACGCCGCTGCTGCTCGGCATGCCGCAGCCGGTGCAGGACAGCCTGGCTGAGAGCGTTCCCTTTCCCTCCCGCTTCGGCAAGCCCGAGGAATACGCCGCGCTGGTACTCCACATCATCGACAATCCCATGCTGAACGGCGAGGTGATCCGGCTCGACGGCGCGCTCCGCATGCAGCCGAAATAAGGTTTCAGTGCACGCCGCGGCCGCGGTCGCGCTGGGGCGCCAGCTCGTCGATCGCGCGGGCCAGCTGGATGTCGAGATCGGAGACCCCGTCCAGATCGTGGGTTGCGAGGATTATTTCCACCCGGTTATAGACATTGAACCATTCGGGATGGTGACCCATCTTCTCGGCGATGAGCGCCACCTCGGTCATGAAGGCCCAGGCCTCGCGGAAGGAGCCGAAGTGAAAGGTCTTGCGGATGGCATCGCGGTCCTCGACCTCGGCCCAGCCGGCAAGCTGCTTGATGGCGGCCGTCCGCTGCGCGCCGTGAAGCCGTACCGCCATGGCGGTCCTCCGCCGCTCTTTCGCCTGCCGAGAGAACTGGCGCGCGGCAGCCGAAAGATCAAGCGGAGCGAGGGGGTGTGAGCGAGGCCGGAGCGCAGGGAATGCCGCCGTCGCTCGCCGATCTCGAGGCGCTGGCGGAGCGCGCGCTCGCCACCATTCCGGCGGCCCTGCACAAGCACCTGGGCTGCGTCATCATCCGCGTCGACGAATTTCCCGACGAGGAGGTGGAGGAGGAGATGGGGCTCGAGAGCCCCTTCGACATCCTCGGCCTCTACCGCGGCGTCGCGCTGCCGCTGAAGAGCGTCGGCGACGTCCGCCCCGACGCCGACATGATCTTCCTCTATCGCCGGCCGATCCTCGACTACTGGTGCGAGACCGGCGAGGATCTCTATCGCGTGGTCCGCCACGTGCTGATCCACGAGATCGGCCACCACTTCGGCTTCTCCGATGCCGACATGGAGCGGCTCGAAGGCGAAGGCTGAGCATGGCGCTTACACCAGCTGGCGCACGCGCTTCCTGAGCTCCGGCAACAGATCCTCGGCGAACCAGGGATTGCGCTTGAGCCAGCCGGTGTTGCGCCAGCTCGGATGCGGTAGCGCCAGGTAGCGCGGCAGATACTCGCGCCAGGCCCGCACCGTCTCGGTCATCGTCGGCTTGGTGCGCCCCTCGAGATAATGATCGATGGCGTAGGAGCCCACCAGCAGGGTGAGCTGCAGATTGGGCAGGCGCTCCAGCAGGCGCGGCAGCCATGTCGGCGCGCATTCCGGCCGGGGCGGCAGGTCGCCGCCCTTGGCGTCGCGGCCGGGATAGCAGAAGCCCATCGGCGCGATCGCGATCCGCCCCTCGTCATAGAAGGTCTGCCGGCTCACGGCGAGCCACTCGCGCAGGCGGTCGCCGCTGCGGTCGTTGAAGGAGAGGCCGGTCATGTGGACGCGGGTGCCCGGCGCCTGGCTCAGGATCAGGAGCCGCGCCGAGACGCGGCCGCGCAGCACCGGCCGCGGTCCCAACGGCAAGTACCGGGCGCAGATCGTGCAGGCGCGGATTTCCTCGGTCAGCGCCTCGAGCCGCGCTTGCGCCTCGTCTGGCTCTGCCATCGCGTCAGTGCGGACGCACGAGGAGCTCGCGCACGAAGGCCGGCACGATCTCGCTCGCCGGCCCGTAGCGCCGCTCGGCGAATTGCG
>DATKPX010000107.1:0-5995 GCA_035523855.1 Allostellaceae bacterium | reverse complement strand
CAGCGCTTGCGGCAGCGGCACGTCGAGAAAACCGACCGCGTTGAGCGGCAGATGCTTCAGCACGCGGCCATAGGGATCGACGAGACCGGAGATGCCGTTGTTGGCGGCGCGCACCAGCGGCATGCCTTCCTCGACGGCGCGCACGCGCGCGATGTTGAAATGCTGGAACGGGCCCGAGGTGAACCCGTACCAGGCGTCGTTGGTGATGTTGAGCAGCCACTGCGGCGGGTCGGCGGGATCGGTGACCGCGCCGGGAAAGATCGCCTCATAGCAGATCAGCGGCGAGACCGGCGGCAGGCCCGGCAGATGCAGCGTGCGCGGTCCCGGTCCCGGCGTGAAGTCGAGGGTGCCGGGCGTGATCTTGTTCATCGGCAGCACGCCGCGCAGCGGCACGTATTCGCCGAACGGCACCAGATGCGCCTTGTCGTAGGAGCCGACGATCCGGCCGGCGTGATCCACCGCCACCAGGCTGTTCCAGACATGCTCGGGCCGCGCCGGCGGCGGCTCGGTGCGATCGCTGCCGAGCAGCGCGAGCCCGCCGGCCGGCGTCACCGCGGCGATCATCTCGCGGGCGGTGTCGTCGCGGTCGAGGAAGGGCGGCGCGCTCGCCTCGGGCCAGATCAGCGTGGTGATCGGCGTCTTGCTCTCGCTCGCCTCGCCGGAGAGCGCCAGGTGGCGGCGGAAGGTGGCGACGCGCTCCACCGGGTCGTTCTTGAGCGTCTGCTCGACGGCGGGCTGCACGAGCCTGAGCGCGAGGCCCGGCACGTCGGGCGTGGTGCCGGCGCTGAGCCTGGCCCAGCCGAAGCCCAACGCCGCCAGCAGCGCCAGCACGCCGGCGATCATCGACAGCTGCCGCCGCCCGCCCAGATCGCCGAGCGTCGCCGGCAGCATCGCCAGGGTGACGGTGAGCAGGCTGAGGCCGTAAATGCCGGTGAGCGAGGTGAGCTGCAGCATGGCGAGGCTGCCGGGAAACGCGCCCGACCAGGCATAGCCGATCAGGTTCCAGGGGAAGCCGGTGAGGAGATGACCGCGCAGCCACTCGCCGCCGGCCCAGAACGCTGCTAGCGCTAGCACGCGCGCCACGCCGCGCCAGCGCAGCCGGCGGCAGAGCAGATGCGCCGCCAGCAGCGCGCCGCCGGCATAGACCGACATCAGCGCCGGCAGGCCCAGCACCGCGAAGGGCAGCAGCCACCAGAACTGCGCGATATCGACGAAGAGGGCGGCGGCGACCCAGTAGAGGCCGGCGACGAAGAAGCCGAGCCCGAAGCTCCAGCCGAGGGCGAAGGATTCCCGCGGCCGCTGCACGCCGTCGAACAGCCAGACGAGGCCGGTGAAGGAGAGCAGCAGCAACGGCGTCAGATCCACCGGCGGCAACGCCGCCGCGGCGATGACGCCCAGCAGGAAGGCCATGCCGTAGCGCCGGAAGCCCTGCAGCTCGGCGAGCCTGATCGCGGTGAGCTGCGCCGGCGCCACCGGAAGGGTGCCGCGGAAGCCCAGCACCGGCGCCCGCTCAGGCATGCTCCACCTCGTCGACCGGCGGCGCCGGCAGGCCCTTGAGCCGGAGCCGCTTCACCCGCCGGGGATCGGCGTCCAGTACTTCTATATCGAATCCGACCGGGTGCTTGATCACCTCCCCGCGCGCAGGGACGCGGCCGGCCAGCGTGGTGACGAGGCCGCCCAGCGTGTCGATGCCCTCCTCGACTTCCGGCGGCACCAGCTTCTGCCCGGCGCGGTCCTCGAGCGTGGCGATCGGCGTCCGCGCCTCGGCGATCAGCGTGCCGTCCGGCCGCTCGATCAGCTGCGGCGGATCGGCGGGGTCGTGCTCGTCCTCGATCTCGCCGACGATCTCCTCGATCACGTCCTCGATGGTGACGAGGCCGTCGACGCCGCCGAACTCGTCCACCACCAGCGCCAGGTGGATGCGGGTCAGCCGCATCTGCAGCAGCAGGTCGAGGATCGGCATCGAGGGCGCGACGAACAGCACCTTGCGCACCATCTTGCTGATGGTGATCGGCTTGCGGTCGACCGCGTAGGGCAGCAGATCCTTGATGTGCAGCATGCCGACGACGTCGTCGAGCGTCTCGCGGTAGATCGGCACCCGCGAGTGGCCGTGCTCCACCATCGCCTTGATCACCTGGTCGAAGGGCGTCTCGGCCTCGAGCGCCACGATGTCGACCCGCGGCACCATCACGTCGTTGGCGGTGAGCTCGTGCAGCTTGAGGATGTTGGCGAGGATCGCCCGCTCCTGCGGATCGATCGGCTCCTCCTCGTGCTCCTCGATCAGCTCCTCGAGGGAAGTGCGGAGATCCTGCTCGGCGCCGCGGTCGCGGCGCAGCTGCCGGAGCCAGTTGCGCAGGCCGCGGAACGGACCGTCGGAGACTTCCTCGCCGGGGCGCGGGCCGGGTTTGCCGTTCGAGGTCTCAGCCATGGCCCGCCGCCTGCCGCTCGGCCGCATAGGGATCGGCGACGCCGAGCCGCGCCAGCACCCGCGTCTCCAGCGCCTCCATCTCCTCCGCCTCGTCCGGCCGCTGGTGGTCGTAGCCGAGGAGGTGCAGCACGCCATGCACCACCAGATGACGGAGGTGATCGGCGAGCGGCTTGCCCTGCTGCCCCGCCGCCTCGCTCACCGTCTCGAAGGCGAGGATCACGTCGCCGAGCAGGAAGGGCGCCTGGGGCGCCGGCGCCTGCTCCTCGGCGGCGAAGGAGAGCACGTCGGTGGGCGCATCGATCCGCCGCCATTGCCGGTTGAGCCGGCGCACCAGCGCGTCGTCGGCGAGCACCAGGCTCACCTCCGCCTTGCGCTTGAGCCGCGGCTTCGCCAGCGCGATCGCCGCCTGCACCGCGGCGATGCAGAGCGCGCGCCGCCGGGCGAGCGCCGCGCGCCAGCGCGGGCAGGGCTCGGCGAGCTCGATGGCGATCTCGGCGGGCGGGCGGCTGCGGCTCGCGGATCTTGGTCGGTCAGTCATCGACGGGCGGGCTCCGCCGCGCGTTCTTCCGGCGCTCGCGCTGGTCATAGGCCTGGACGATGCGGGCCACCAGCGGGTGGCGGACGATGTCGACCTCGGTGAAGTTGACCACCGCCATGCCCTCGACGCCGTCGAGCGTCGCCAGCGCGTCGGCGAGGCCCGAGGTGGTGCCGCGCGGCAGGTCGATCTGCGAGAGATCGCCGGTCACCGCCATCCGGGCGCCCTCGCCGAGCCGCGTCAGGAACATCTTCATCTGCACCGGCGTCGTATTCTGCGCCTCGTCGAGGATGACGAAGGCGTGGGAGAGGGTGCGCCCGCGCATGAAGGCCAAGGGCGCAATCTCGATCTCGCCGCTGTCGAGGCGCTTCTGCACCAGCTCGCCCGGCAGCATCTCATGCAGCGCGTCGTAGAGCGGGCGCAGATAGGGATCGACCTTCTCGCGGAGATCGCCCGGGAGGAAACCGAGGCGCTCGCCGGCCTCCACCGCCGGCCGCGACAGGATGATGCGCTCGACCTTGCCGGACATCATGTGATCGACGGCGGCGGCGACCGCGAGATAGGTCTTGCCGGTGCCGGCGGGGCCGAGGCCGAAGACCAATTCATGACTTCTGAGCGCCCGGATATAGGCGGCCTGGGCCGGGCTCCGGGCGGAGATGCGGCGCTTTCTCGTATGGATCTCGCTCTCGGCGCCGAAGGCCGAGGGCGCCTCGCCGTCGCGGCTGTGCGCGAGCCGCACGGCGCCGTCCACCGTGGCGCCATCCACCTCGAGACCGCGCTTCAGGCGCTCGTAGAGCGAGGCCAGCGCGGCGCGCGCCTGCTCCGCCCGGGCGCTCGGGCCGGTGATGGCGATGCGGTTGCCGCGCGACACCACGGCGACGCCGAGCTGCTTCTCGATGCGGTCGAGATGGGCGTCATGCTCGCCGAACAGCATCGGCAGCAGCGTGTTGTCGACGAACTGCATCTGCACCGTCTCGGAGGGCCGCTGCGCGCCGGAGGAGGACTGTCTCATGCGCCGACCCGCTCCGTCGCCGGCAGCTCGCCGGCAAGGCTGTTGGGCTCGGCGCCGGTGATGCGCAGCGGCACGATCGCGCCCACCAGCACCGGCGCGAGGCTCGCATGCACCGGCTGCAGGTAGGGGCTGCGGCCGACGAGCTGGCCGGAATGCCGGCCGGCGCGCTCCAGCAGCACCGGCTGGATGCTGCCGACGAGGCGCGCATTGAAGGCGCGCTGCTGCCGCTGCAGCAGATCCTGCAGGCGCGCGAGGCGCTGGGATTTGACGACTTCCGGCAGCTGCTCGCTCTCGGTCGAGGCGGGCGTGCCGGGGCGCGGGCTGTACTTGAAGGAGAAGGCCTGGGCGAACCCCACGCTCGCGACGAGGTCGAGCGTCGCCTGGAAATCGGCGTCGCTCTCGCCGGGATAGCCCACGATGAAGTCGGAGGAGAGGGCGAGGTCGGTGCGTGCGGCGCGAAGCGCCGCCACCGTGCGCAGATAGTCGGCGACGGTGTGCCGGCGGTTCATCGCCTGGAGGATGCGGTCGGAGCCCGACTGCACCGGCAAATGCAGGAACGGCATCAGCGCCGGCACGTCGCGATGGGTGGCGATCAGCTCCGCGTCCATGTCGCGCGGATGCGAGGTGGTGTAGCGGATGCGCTCCATGCCCGGCAGCTCGGCGAGGGCGCGGATCAGGCGGCCGAGGCCCCAGTCGCCGCCGGCGGGGCCCTCTGCGTGATAGGCGTTGACGTTCTGGCCGAGGAGCGTGATCTCGCGCACGCCCTGCTCGAGCAGTCGCCTCGCCTCGGCGAGGATGCCGGCGGCGGGACGCGAGAACTCGGCGCCGCGCGTATAGGGAACGACGCAGAAGGTGCAGAACTTGTCGCAGCCTTCCTGGATGGTGAGGAAGGCGGAGACGCCGGGCGCGGTGCTCGCCGCCGGCAGGAAGTCGAATTTGGCCTCGATGGGGAACTCGGTGTCGAGCACGCCGCCGGCGGCGCGGGTCGCCGTCGCCACCATCTCCGGCAGGCGGTGATAGGTCTGCGGGCCAAGGACGATGTCGACATAGGGGGCCCGCGCGAGGATCTCGGCGCCTTCCGCCTGCGCGACGCAGCCGGCCACCGCCAGGATCATGCGGCCGCCGTGCCGCGCCTTGCGGCTCTGCAGCGACTTGAGCCGGCCGAGCTCCGAGAACACCTTCTCCGACGCCTTCTCGCGGATGTGGCAGGTGTTGAGGATCACCATGTCGGCGTCGTCGGGCTGCGCGGCGAGGACGTAGCCGAGCGGCGCCAGGACGTCCGCCATGCGGGCGGAGTCGTAGACGTTCATCTGGCAGCCGTAGGTCTTGATGTGCAGCTTCTTGGCCAAGTGGCGCCTGCTCTCTCCCGGTTCAGCCGTCGACCGCCGCCGGCGTCGGCGCCGGCGTTGGCGTCAGCACGGCCGCGGGAGCCGGCTGCACCGTGGTCGCGGGATAGGCCGGCTGCGGCCGGCCGGCAAGCGCGGCGGCGAGCCCGGCGGAGACCACGTGCCAGCAATGCTCGGCGAGCGCCTTGCGGCTGGGGAAATCCTCCGCCTTCACCGGCTCGTGGAACTCCACCGTCACGTTGACGTGGCCCAGGCCCAGCATGGCCCAGAGATGGGTGACGAGATCCATGTCGCCGTACCAGGCGAAGAACGGGCGGTGGAAGCGGCCGATCGGAATGCCGTCGAGGCGAAGATAGGCGATCGAGACCGGCTGCACGGTGATCGGGCGGTCGAGATGGGCGGCATGGACGGCGGCGAACAGCGCCGACTTGAACGGCAGCACGCGGTTGCCGTCGTCGCTGGTGCCTTCCGGGAACAGGATCAGCCGGTCGCCCGCCTTGAGACGGTCGATCAGCACGTCGCGCTGGCGGTGCGTGGTGTGGGCGCGGCGGTCGACGAAGACGGTGCGCTGCAGCCGCGCGAGCCAGCCGAACATCGGCCAGCGCGCCACCTCGCTCTTGGCGACGAAGGAGGCCTCGACCGCGCCGCCGAGGATCTCGATGTCGATGTAGGAG
>DATKPX010000106.1:0-9170 GCA_035523855.1 Allostellaceae bacterium | reverse complement strand
TGACGGCGATCACCTTCTCCTTGGTGATCAGCCGCTCGGTCTCGGTGGCGCCGGTGTCGCCGTCGCCGCGGGAATCGCCGTAGGAGACCACCAGCTTGGCGCCGCCCAGCGCCTTGATGCCGCCGGCGGCGTTGATCTCCTCGACCGCAAGGTCGACCGCATTCTTCTCCGACTGGCCGAATTTCGCCGTCGGTCCGCTCATCGGCGAGACCATGCCGATGCGGATGTCGTCCGCTGCCCGCGCCGGCGGCGCGGCGCCGGCAATGCCCAGCGCCAGGCCCAGGATCGCGCCCCACCCGTATATCCTCCGACGCTCGGCCATCGCCCCCTCCTCTCGCTGCTTTCTCGATCCTGCGGCCATGCAAGGGAAGTACCAACAGGGATCGGCGGCACGCCCGCGGCCAAATATCGGGCACTGGCCGCACCGCCACCGGCCGCTGCCCGCCGCGCAGCCAGTCCGCACCGCGCCCCTGTTCGAGACGTGAGCACCCGGAGGGAGTCCACCCCTCAGCCGCTCACGGTTTTGCGAGCCCCCGCGCGGCACCGATCTGCACCGTCGCCGTCATGCCCGCCGCCAGCTGCACCTCTGGCGGGACCTCGTCGATGTGGACGCGCACGGGGATGCGCTGGGCGAGGCGCACCCAGGTGAAGATCGGGTTGACGGTGGCAAGGCCCTGGCCGTTCGGCTGCGCATTCGCCACGTTGATGCCGCGGGCGATGCTGGCGACGTGGCCGTGCAGGATCTGGCGATACCCCATCAGCTTGATGGTCGCGGCATCGCCCACGCGGATCGCCTCCAGATTGCTCTCCTCGAAATAGCCGTCGATCCAGAATGAATCGGCATCGACGACCGAGAGCTCGCTCTGGCCGATATTGGCGTAGTCGCCGACCTGGGCGAGCAGATTCGTCACCCAGCCATTGACCGGCGAGCGGATCTGCGTCCGATCCAGGTTGACCCGCGCCTGGTTCAGGTTGGCCTGCGCCTGCTGGTACTGCGCCTGGGCGATCTGCGCGGTGCTCTCGAAGGTCTGCTTCTGCTCGACGGTGACCGAGAGGTCGCTGAGCTCCTGGCGCCGCTTCGCCTCGCGCGCGGCGTTGCCGGCGTTGGCCTCCGCCTGCTGCACCGCCGCCTCGCCCAGCGCCACCGCGATCTGGTAGTTGGTGGGATCGATCACCATCAGCAGATCGCCTTTCTTGACGTACTGGTTGTCGATCACATGCAGCTCGACGATGCGGCCCGCGACCTCGGGGGCGAGCGTCGCCACATAGGCCCGCACCGTGCCATCCCGCGTCCACGGCGATTCCATGTAGACGCGCCACAGGGCGAGGCCGGAGACCGCCGCAACGATCAGCACCGTGACCGTGATCAGCAGCGGCGCAAGGCGTCCGCGCCGGGGTCGCGCGCGCTCGATGACCACTGCCGCGCGCGGCGCGGGCGGCGTCTCCACCGCGGCGGCCTGCCCCGACCTGGCCTCGCTCTCCGGCATGGCGCGATCAGCCTCCGGCCAGCAGGACGATGGCGGCGAGCACGATCACGTAGACGCCGAAGACGAAGGCGGGCGGGTGCCAGACGTGATCGAAGAGACCGAACTGCGCGGCGGCGCGGCGCGCGCCCATGGTGATCACCCAGGCGGCCACCATCATGACGGAGATCGGCGCCACATAGACGCCGAAGAGATCGATCTCGGTGAATCTCATCGCGCGACCTCCCCGTCGAAATAGTCCCGATGCTGGGCCAGCGCCTCCGCGATCGCCAGGAGGATGCCGCGTGCCCGCAGCGCGGCCCGCATCCGCTCCCGGCGCAGCGCGAGCCCGTCGTCGAGGCGGGCAAGCGCGGCGATCGCCGCCTCGCTGTCGCCCGCCGCGAGGCGACTCAGCGCGGCGTCGAGATCGCCGTCGAAGCCGAGCCGGCGGGCGATCGGGCCGAGCCGGACGATCCCGGTGCCGACCGAGAGGCCGGCCAGCAACTGTGCCCGCTGCAGCGGCGTCGCCTCCTCCGGCATCGCCGCGAGACGGCAATTGACCAGACCGCGCCAGCCGTCGACGGTCGTTGCCCGCCGGCCCAGCGCGAGGTCGCGCAGGTCGCGCAGGGTGAACCACAGCAGCCGTCGCGTCCTCAGCGCCGGCGACGGCGGCGGCAGCAGCCGGAACGAGAAGGCGGCGAGGCTGCTGCCCAGGATGATGGCGAGGGCGCCGTTGTAGTATTGCGCGGTGTCGTAGACCATCGGGTTCTGCGGCGCCAGCAAGGGGACGAAGTTGGCGGTCATTGCCGTGAACATCGCCGGCAGCCAGGATTGTGTCATCAGCGCCCCCATGGGCACCAGATAAAGTCCCATCGCGGCGCTGAGCCCGGCGAACCCCTCGAACCGCGGCAGCACGGCGAAGGCGAAGATCGCGGTCAGCACCGCCGCCAGCCCGTTGCCGACGGCGAAGCGGAAGCTCGTCGCATAAGCCTGGTCGGCGCGGGGCGCGAAAAGAATGACCGTCACCGCGACCCAGGTGATGGCGGCGGCGCCGTTCGTCCAGCCGGTGACCACCCAGAAGAGCTCCGTCAGCCCGATCATCAGGAAGGCGCGCAGGCCGTTGATCGCGGCCGGCAGCCAGTCGGCGATGCCGAGCCAGGGCGCGGAACGGGTGCGGCCGGCGACCGCCGGTTCGCCGGCGAGGAGCGCCAGGCCGTTCATCGCCTGGGTGAGCCCGCCCATCACCTCGGCCGCCTGCACCGCCAGCAGCCGGGCGGCGGGCGTCTTGGCCGGCAGCGACAGCAGCCGCCGCGTCGCCAGGCGCGCGAGCGTGCGCATCCTGGCCGGCGCCGCCGGCCCGAGCTCGGCCGGGAGCTGGCGCAGCAGCGTGGCGGCCTCGCGGCTCGCCGGATCGGGCGGCAGGCGCGCCAGGCCCACCGCCACCGCGCGCCAGCCGGCGAGCGCGGTGACGAGGCCGTCGGCGGCGCGCTGCAGCGCCCGGGATTGCGGCCGCAGCTGGTAGGACTCCCCCAGCACCTCGTCGATCGCGGGGTCGAGCGCGATCGCGCGCTGCAGCACCGCGCGCCGGGTCGCCTGCATCTCGGCGAAGGACGCCCCGGTGGAGCGCAGCGTTGCGGCGAACCCGGTCGCGATGTCGGTGACGAGACCCGCCAGCAGGCCGGCGAGACGGCGGGGCGCGTTGCCGGTGCCGGTCGCCGCCAGGACGATGCCGGCGCAGACGATGCCGATGCCGATCTCACTGACGCGGCTCACCGCGAGGGTGAAGGCCTCGCCGTTGAGGCCGCCGACGGCGCCGAGCTGGTCGGTGGCGATGATGGCGGCGGTGTAGCCGGCGAGCGCCGCCGAATAGGCCGCGAAGTTGCGCAGCAGCGTGGCGGCGGAGGCGCAGAGCGCGCCCCAAGCGGCGAGGCACAGCAGGAAGGACGCCCGGTCCTGCGGGAAGCAGGCGGTCAGCGCCACGATGACGACGGCGCCGACGACGGTGCCGATCATGCGGAACCAGCCCTTGCGCAGCGAGGCGCCGAGGCTCGGCTGGCACACGATCGCCGCGGTGGTGCCGGCCCAGAAGGCGTTCTCGAGCTGCAGCCAGAAGGCGATGTAGAGCGAGAGGCAGACCGAGGCCCAGAGCCGGACGCCGAAGAGGAGCGGCGGTCCCGCGGCCCTGAGCGCCAGGCTCATCCGGTCGAGAGCGGTGTTCGGCGACCGGTCCGCGGGCAGCCCCAGCTCGGTCATGCGACCGTCCGCGGTCAGCCGCGCGCGGCGCTGCCCGACGCCTCAGATATTCTCGATCTTGAGGACGGCGGCGGTATCCGCGCGGATGCGCCGGGTGAAATCCGCATCGTCGATGAGCGAGACGCCGTAGGAGGGGATAATCTCCCGGAGCTTGCGCCCCCAGGCGCCGACGAGCTGCGGCGCGAAGCACTTCTCCAGCACGCTGACCCCGATGAAGGCGGCGGTGGAGGCGCCCGGCGAGGCGCCGAGCAGGGCGACCAGCGAGCGGTCCGCCGCCGCCACCAGCTCGGTGCCGAATTCCAGCAGGCCGCCATGCTCCGCGTCGGGCTTGATGATCTGCACGCGCTGGCCGGCGACCTGCAGCTTCCAGTCGTCGGGATCGGCGCTGGGATAGATGTCCTGCAGGGTCCCGAAGCGATGGCCGGAGGATTGCAGCACCTGCCCGATGAGATACTCGGTAAGGCCGAGATTGTCGCGCGCCGCGGAGAGCAGCGGCGTGATGTTGGAGGGCTCGAGCGATTCGAAGAGGTCCATCAGCGAGCCGTGCTTCAGGAAGCGGGTCGAGAAGCCGGCATAGGGCCCGAACAGCAGGGAATGCTTGCCGTCGATGACGCGGGTGTCGAGATGCGGCACCGACATCGGCGGCGAGCCCACCGCCGCCTTGCTGTAGACCTTGGCGTGGTGCCGCGCGTTGACGGACGGCTCGTCGCAGCGGAGCCAGATGCCGCTCACCGGGAAGCCGCCATAGCCCTTGCCTTCGGGAATGCCGGATTTCTCCAAGAGCGGCAGCGCGCCGCCGCCGGCGCCGATGAAGACGAACTTCGCCGTCACCGCGCGCGTCTCGCGGCTGCTCTTGTCCTTGACCTCGACGCGCCAGCGCCCGCCTTCGGCGCGGCTGATGCCGGTGACGCGGTTGAGATAATGCGCCGAGAAGCCCGGCAACGCCTCGAGATGGGCGATGAGCTGGCGCGTCAGGGAGCCGTAATCCACATCGGTGCCAGTGACGATCCGCGTCGCGGCGACCGGCTCCTCGGCGCTGCGGCCTTCCATCACCAGGGGCGCCCAGTCGGCGATCTTCTGCCGGTCCTCGGAATACTCCATGCCGTGGTAGCAATGATGCGCCGACATCATCGCGAACCGCTTCCGGAGAAAGTCCACGTTCTTGGCGCCGCGGATGAAGCTCATATGGGGAACCGGGTGGATGAAGGAGCGCGGATCCGGGATCGCGCCCTTCTTCACCAGGAAGGACCAGAACTGCCGCGAGAGATCGAATTCGACATTGACCTGCAGCGCCTTGGAGATGTCGACGTGGCCGTCCGGCAGCTCCGGCGTGTAATTGAGCTCGCAGTTGGCGGCGTGCCCGGTGCCGGCATTGTTCCAGGCCTCGGAGCTCTCCTGCCCCGGCCCTTCCAGCGTCTCGAACAGCTCGATGCGGAGCGAAGGCTCGAACTCCCGCAGAAACACGCCGAGCGTGGCGCTCATGATGCCGGCGCCGATCAGCACGACATCGGGATCGGTGACGAAAGTGTCGGACATGATCTTCTCTCCCTATTTGCCGTCGGGGCGGAACGGCACCGGCGCTCCCGGCGCCAGGACGACATAGGCGCGGCGCCAGGGCTGGTCGTCGGTCAGCCGCCAGCTGTGGCCGCTGCCGACGGTGTCCTCGGCGAGCAGGATATCACCGGGACGGATCAGGAAATGATCGCCCTCGCGGGTCTCGAAGTCGAGGGTGCCGCTGAGCGTGATGACGAGCTGGCGGATCGGCGCGGTGTGCCAGGCGAAGGTCCCGCCGGAGGCCGTCTCCTGGAAGGACACGGTGCCGACCGCCGCCTTGCCGCTGAGGAAATCGCCGCGCTGACCGGGATCGAGCTCGATGACGCCCTCCTCGAAGCGGGAATTGCCGTCCTCTCCGGTCCATATGCGCACGCATCGGATCATGTCTCTCTCCCATCAACATCAATAGTGATCGGCCGCCGGCCGGACCTTGCCCCGGAAGACGCTGTAGTTGACGACGGCATAGACCAGCATCAGCGGGAAGACGAACAGGCCCTCGCCCCAGAACATGAAGGCAAGGCTGGCATGGGGCGCCGCTGCCTCGTCGATGGTGATCGCGAAGGGGATCATGTAGGGCCAGAAGGAGATCGCGAGGGTGCCGAAGGCGGCGGAGAAGATGAGCGCCACCATGTAGAAGGGCGTGCCGTCGCGGCGCTGCCGGACGCTGGTGGCGAGGACGCCGGTGGCGACGGCGCCGATCGCCGGGAAGACGAGCAGATAGGGCCGCTCGAGCCAGCGATCCATCACCTGCAGATGCGCGGCGAGCGCGTAGATGAAGACCACGAGCAGGAAGCAGAGCAGCGCGATCGAGAGGGGCGGGATCTGGCGGTAGGCGAAGTCGCGGACCTCGCCTTCGCATTTCTTGGCGAGCCAGCAGGCGCCCAGCAGCGAATAGCCGAGACAGAGGCCGATGCCGCAGAGGATCGGGAAAGGGCTGAGCCAGGTGAACTCGCCGCCGCTGAACTGGCCGTCGGCGATCGGAATGCCTTCGACCAGCGCGCCGACGGTGGCGCCCTGCATGAAGGCGGCGACCAGCGAGCCGCCGGAGAAGCTCAGATCCCAGATCCAGCGCAGGCGCTCCGACTTGGCGCGGAACTCGAAGGCGACGCCGCGCAGAATCAACCCCGCCAGCATGATGAGGAGCGGCAGATAGAAGGCGGAGAGCAGCGCCGCGTAGACGATCGGAAAAGCGCCCCAGAGCACCACGCCGGCGACGATGAGCCAGGTCTCGTTACCGTCCCAGAGCGGCGCCACCGTGCTCAGCATGGTCAGGCGCTGCCCTTCGTCGCGGACGCGGCCGAACAGGATGCCGATGCCGAGATCGAACCCGTCGAGCAGCACATAGAGCAGGACGCTGACGGCGAGGATCGCCACCCAGAACAGGACCATGGCTATTCTCCCGCGATCGCGCCGCGCACGGTAGGCGCGACGGGCTCGTTGACGACGGAGAGCGGACGGTTCGGGGTGGCGGCGACCGGCGGCAGCACCAGGCGCCCGACCGGGCCGGTGCGCAGCAGGCGGTATATGTAGAAGGTGCCGAAGGCGAAGATGAAGCTGTAGACGAGGCAGAAGACGATGAGGCTGGTGGCCGCCGCCGCGGCGGTGAGAGTCGGTGTCAGCGCCTGCGCCGTGCGCAGGAGGCCGTAGACCGTCCAGGGCTGGCGACCCACCTCCGCCGTGAACCATCCCGTCAATGTCGCAATGAACGGCAGGGGGAAGCTCAGGAAGATCGACCAGAGCAGGAGACGGCTGCGGTCGATCTGATCCTTGGCGCTCAGATAGGAGCCGAGCCAGGCCAGGAGCAGCATGAGGAGGCCGCATCCGACCATGATGCGGAAGGCGAAGAAGGGGATCGCCACCGGCGGCCGGTCGGCCGGCGGAAAGTCGGTGAGGCCGACCTCCTTCGAATCGAAGCTCAGGCTGCCGATCAGACTGCCGAGCACCGGGATCTTGATCTCATAGAGGTTCCGCTCCGCGGCGGCGTCGGGGAGCGCGATCAGCACCTCGCCGGCGGGCTGCTCGTCGTGCCAGCGCCCCTCGATCGCGGCGAACTTGGCGGGCTGCCGGTCGTGCACGTAGTCGCCGGTGAGATGGCCAAAGAAGATCTGCGCCGGAACCAGCACCGCCGCGAGATAGAGGCCCATGCGCAGCATGATCCGCGCCTCGGCGCCGAACTCGCCGCGCAGCAGGTACCAGGCGCCGCTCGCCGCGACGCAGAAGGCGCCGGTAATGTAGGCGGCGAGCAGCATATGCGGGAAGCGCACCCAGACCACCGGGCTGAACAGGATCGCGCCCCAGTCCACCGGCGCGAAAGCGCCCTTCTCCAGAACGAATCCTGTCGGCACCTGCATCCAGCTGTTGTTGACCATGATCCAGAAGGCGGAGAGCGTGGTGCCGAGCGCCACCATGCCGGTCGAGAACAGGTAGAATCCAGGTGGCACGCGCGCGCGGCCGAACAGCAGGATGCCGAAGAAGCTCGCCTCCAGGAAGAAGGCGGTGAAGGTCTCGTAGGAGAGCAGCGGGCCCTGGATCGGCCCCGACATGCGGGCGAGCACGCTCCAGTTGGTGCCGAACTGGAACGCCATCACGATGCCGGAGACCACGCCGAGCCCGAAGGCGACGCCGAAGATCTTGAGCCAGAACTCGAACAGCAGCCGATAAGCGGGACGGCCGGTGAGGAGGTGGAGCGCCTCCAGCAGGGTGAGCCACGCCGCCAACCCGATGCTGAAGGACGGGAAGATGATGTGGAACGAGACCGTGAAGGCGAACTGCAGCCGCGAGAGCAGGAGCGCTGCGACGTCCATCGCGACGCCTCCTAGCGCCAGAGGTTGGTCCGGGCCAGGTCGATGATCTCGTTCGCCCGGCCGCTCATCACCGCCTTCACCATGAAGAGAGTGAAGCCCTTCGCCATCTCGACGGTGATCGCCGGCGGCATCGCCAGCTCGGTGCGGTTGACGACGGCGTCCACCAGCACGGGTCCGTCATGGGCGAGCGCGGCGCCGATGCCGTCGCCGACATCGGCGGGATCCTCGAGCCGGATGCCCTTGATGCCGGCGGCCTCGGCCATGGCGGCGAAGTTCGGGTTTTTGAAGCCGGTGCCGAAATCGACGAAGCCCGTCGATTGCTGCTCCAGCTCGACGAAGCCCAGCGTGCCGTTGTTGAACACCACGATCTTCGCCGGCAGGCCGAGCTGCGCGAGGCTGAGGAAATCGCCCATCAGCATGCTGAAGCCGCCGTCGCCGGCGAGCGCGATCACCTGGCGCTGGGGAAACGCCTTCTGGGCGCCGATCGCCTGCGCCATCGCGTTCGCCATCGAGCCGTGCCAGAACGAGCCGATGAGGCGCCGCTTGCCGTTCATCGCGAGGTAGCGCGCCGCCCAGACGGTCGGCAATCCCACGTCGCAGGTGAAGACGGCGTCCTCGGAGGCGCGGTCGCTGATGGCTTTCGCCACCTGCTGCGGATGGATCGGCTTGCGGCCGGGCCTGCCGACGGCGAGCGCGTCGAGATCCCCGCGCGCCTTGGCGTAATGCTGCTGTGCCTGGGTGAGATGGCTGGCGTCGGTCTTCGGCTGCAGCAGCGGCAGCAGCGCCGCGAGCGTGGCGCGGACATCGCCGACCACGCCGAGATCGAGGGGCGCGCGCTTGCCCAGCTGCTCCGGACGGAGATCCACCTGGGCGACGCGGACGCCCGATCCCTCGGGATAGAACTGGCGATAGGGGAAGTCCGTCCCCAGCATCAGCAGGACGTCGCAATCGAGCATGGCGTAGTAGCCGGAGGAGAAGCCGATGAGGCCGGTCATGCCGACGTCGTAGGGATTGTCGTATTCCACAGCCTCTTTGCCGCCGAAAGCATGGACGATCGGCGCCTGGAGCGTCTCCGCCAGTTGCATGAGCTCGCGAT
>DATKPX010000105.1:0-5259 GCA_035523855.1 Allostellaceae bacterium | reverse complement strand
GGTGAAATATCCCTCCGACGGCGGCTATACGCCGGGAGATACCTGGGATCTCTGGGTCAGGTCCGACTACCGCGTCGAGGCGTTTGCCTATCACCGGGGCGGCGCCAATCCGCCGCATCTCGTGATCGCGACATGGGCGGGCTACAAGAAGGCCGGTCCTCTCCTGCTATCGACCGATCGCCACGGCACGGTGGACGGCAAGCCGATCCGGATCTTCTTCACCAACGTCTCGGTCAAGCTCGCGGGATCGGACATGTGGATGGCGGCGCGATAGGAGACCGACGGCGCTCGAGGCGGGTGCGCCCGCCGACACTTACTTCGGCTGCGACTGGAACCATTTGATGAACTGCGCGGTCTGCGGGTCGGTGCGCTGCCCGATCAAGGTCGCGACCGCGATCTTGTCGCCCACCACCTCGTAGATGTTCCAGACGACCACGCGGTCGACGCCGGAGCTCTCGATGTAGCCGATCTCCAGCTCGGTCTGCAGCACGGCGACGTTGCCGGAGACGTATTTGCCGATGACCTTGAATCGGTTCTTCGCCTCGACCCGGCGCTCCAGCTCCTTCTGCACCGCCGCCTTGCCGACGCAAGGCGTCCAGCACACGCCGCCGTACTGGATGATCGCGTCATCGCTGTAGAGCGCGAGCGCGGCGGCGACGTCGCCGCTGCTCTCGGCGGCGAGATCCTGTTCCGCCAGCGCGGCCGGATCCACCTTGGCCAAGCCGAAATCCTGCGCCGATACCGGCGCGGCGAGCGCCAGCGTCGCCATGGACGCGAGAAGAATGCCGAGAAAGCCGGACCGGTTCATCGCGTCGCCTCCCGTTCTCACCCCTGAGACCGCGAGGGATACTGCCGTCAGGGGGCGGCGCGCGTCGCGTGTTTTCTTGCTCGTTTTCTTCACTCTTGCGGTAGCCGGCGCCAGCGGTCGACGACCCGCAGCAGCAGGTCGAGCGAGGCCTCCGCCCCGTCGGACGCGCCCTTCTCGAAGTCGCCCTCGACGCGGCCCATCTGGTTGGTGACGTGGGCGAAGCAGAGCACCGGCCGGCGGCGCGCGGCGGCGAAGGCGTAGAGCGCCGCCGCCTCCATCTCCACCGCGAGGATGCCGACCTGGCGTGCCGCCTCGATGGCGCCCGCCGTCTCGCGGAAGGGCGCATCGGTGGTCCAGGTGGCGCCGACCTGCAGCGATGGATCATGTGCGAGCGCCTCCCGCGCCAGCCGCACCAGCGCTGCGTCCGCGGCGCTCCAGTCGCCGGGCGGCTGGTAGTGATAGCTGGTGCCTTCGTCCCGCAGCGCCCGGTCGATGAGGATGAAATAGGGCGGCGGCCGTACCGGCAGGATCTGGCCGGAGGAGGTCATGCTCATGAGAAGCGCGCAGCCCGACGCGAACAGCTCCTCGGCGACCAGCACCGCGAAGGCGGCGCCCACCGCGCAGCCGATGATCCCGCAGCTCACGCCCTCGTGTTCGAAGGCGTAGAGCTCGGTGTGATAGCAGGCCCAGGCGGGATGACGGCGGGCGCGGCCGGCGGCGACCAGGTAGCGCACGATGTCGCCGTCGGGATCGAGGATGCAGAGCATGGGAACGGGCTCTGCGTCGATGCCGCGCTGGCGCCGCGCCTCCCGCAGCAGCGCCTCCGGCGTGAAGGCCGAGGGCTCGGCCGGCTCCTTGCCCCGCAGGATCGGCGGGGGATCCCTCTCGGGCCGCTCGACTTTCATGCTCTGCCACCTCTTTCCCGGACCCCGGCGATCATTGCCGCAATATGTCCTTGTTTCCCACCGTTACATCCCTCGACAGAGCGCGGATCATCGGCTGTAAGCCCCGGTACGGGCAATCGGCGATCGCGCCGCCGCGATGGCCGGCCGCGGTTATCCTGTGTAACCTTCCAGATCGACCGGACGAACGGGGATTGAGCGCGGTGTCAGCGAGACCGATCCAACCTCCGGGAGGAGCGATGCCTTGTCCCTCAGCGGCATGACCGATCGCCGCGCCACCTGCGCGCTCGCGGTGATGGCCAAGGCGCCTCGCGTCGGCGAGGTGAAGACCCGTCTCGTGCCGCCGCTGCTGCCCGAGGAGGCGGCGCGGCTCGGCGAATGCTTTCTGCGCGACATCACCGCGAACTTCCTCGCCACCGCCGCCGAGGCGCCGACCGCGGCCTATGTCGCCTATTCGCCGCCGGGCTCCGAGGCCGTGTTCCGCGATCTGCTGCCGCCGGAGGTGGGGCTGGTGCCGTCGCGGCGAGCCGGCCTCGCCCACAGCCTTCCCCACGCCAGCGAGGATCTGCTGGCGGCCGGGTATGGCGCCTGCTGCCTCGTCAACGCGGACAGCCCGACGCTCTCGACCTCGCTGCTGCTGAGCGCGGTCGAGGCGCTCCGCCCGCCAGGCGACCGCATGGTCCTGGGCCCGGCGCTCGACGGCGGCTATTACCTCATCGGGCTCAAGCACCCGCACCAGCGGCTCTTCGAGGAGATCGACTGGAGCACCGAGCGCGTCTTCCGCCAGACGGTCGAGCGCGCCGCCGAGATCGGCCTCGAGACCGTGACGCTGCCGAGCTGGTACGACGTCGACGACGCGGAGTCCCTGGGCTGGCTCGGCGACGAGCTCATCGGCGGCAAGCCGCTGCCCCAGCTCGACCGCGCCGGCTACACGGCGCCGCACACCGCCGCGTTTCTGCGGGATCTGATCGCGGCCGGCGGCGCCGCGCGACTCGGCATCGACGCGGCGTCGGTGCGGCGGGCGCGCGCATGAGCCGGCAGCGCTGGCAGACCGGCGGCCTCATCGCCTGCGGCGGCGCGCTGCTCGCCCTCACGGCGATCGGGCTGCTGCTGCAGGACCGGAACGCCCGCGACGGCTTCGTCGTCGTCGCGCTGGCCCAAGGCGCGGTCTACCTCGTCGCCGCGCGCCTCGCCTGGGGCGGCGGATACTCGCGCCGCGTCCTGGTGATGATCCTCGCCGTCGCGGCGCTGATGCGCATCGTCGTCGTGCTGGCGCCGCCTTACCTGTCGGACGACCTCTACCGCTACGTCTGGGACGGGCGCGTGCAGGCGGCGGGCATCAATCCCTATCGCTATGTTCCCGTCGATCCGCAGCTGACGGCGCTGCAGGATGCCGAGATCTTTCCCAACATCAACCGCAGCACCTACGCGCGCACGATCTATCCGCCGGCGGCGGAGGCGCTGTTCCTGGCGATCACCCGCGTCAGCGACTCTCTCACCGGAATGAAGGCGGCGATGGCGCTCTTGGATGTCGGCGCGATCCTGGTGCTGCTGCGCCTCCTCGTCCGCGGCGCGATGCCGCCGGAGCGCATCCTGCTCTACGCGTGGCATCCGCTGACGCTCTGGGAATTTGCCGGCAGCGGCCATGTGGATGCCGCCGTCGTCCTCTTCGTCGCCCTCGCCTTGTGGGCGCGGCGGCGCGACTCCCGCGCGCTCACCGGCTTCTGGCTCGGCGCCGCGGCGCTGGTGAAGCTGTTCCCGATCGTCCTTCTGCCGGCGCTCTACCGGCGCTGGGACTGGCGGCTGCCCGCCGCCGCGCTGGCGGTGATCGCGCTCGGCTACCTGCCCTATCTCGGCGCCGGCACCGCCGTTCTCGGCTTTCTGCCCGGCTACGTGAACGAAGAGGGCCTGAGCACGGGCGCCGGCTTCTACATCTGGAACATGCTGAGCGCGGGCCTGCCGCTCGGCAGCCTCGGCGTCCTGCCCTATCTGATCTTCGCCGCCGCGGTCATGGCGGCGCTCGCGATCCGGATCGTGTTCGCGTCGGGCGCCGAGCGCTATCTCCTCAATGCCGCGGTGCTGGCCTTCGCCTTCACCGTGCTGCTGTCGCCGCACTACCCCTGGTATTTCGCCTGGACGACGGTCTTCCTGTGCTTCCTGCCCTACGCGGGCCTGCAGTACCTCAGCGTCGCCAGCTTCCTGCTCTATCTCATTCCCGCGGAGACCGAGTTCACGCCCAGCGCCCGCACCCTCCTGATCGAATCCGCGATCTACCTGCCCACCGCCGCCCTGGCGCTGCTCGAGCTCTGGCGCGCCCGGGCGAGGCCGTTCAAGGTGGCCGCATGACCTCCGCGACCAAGCCGGCGACGGATCCGCGCCGCTACTTCGACCACATCGGCGACCAGCGCGGCGCGGTCGCGGAGGCGGAGCCGGTCTGTCTTTACCTGGAGACCACCAACCGCTGCAACCTGCTCTGCACCACCTGCCCGCGCACCTTCGAGGACCTGGAGCCGCCGGCGGACATGAGCTGGCCGCTCTTCACCTCGATCGTCGACCAGTTTCCGAATATCGCCCGCGTGGTGCTGCACGGCGTCGGCGAGCCGATGATGGTGCGCGAGCTGCCGCGCATGATCCGCTATCTGAGGGATCGCGGCACCTATGTGCTGTTCAACACCAACGGCACGCTGCTTTCCCAGCGCAAGGGGCGCGATCTCATCGCGTCCGGACTCAACGAGCTCCGCATCTCCCTCGACGCCGCCGACGCGCCGATGTTCGAGGCGGTGCGCGGCCGCGACATGTTCGACCGCATCGTCCGCAACGTCCGCGCCTTCACCCGGATGCAGAAGGAGCTTGGCGCCGAGCTGCCGCGGGTGTCGCTGTGGCTCACCGGGCTGCGCGAGACCCTCGAGCAGCTGCCCGCCTTCGTGCGCCTCGCCCATGACATGGGTGTCTCGGAGGCCTATCTGCAGCGCCTCGTCTATTTCCCCCAGGGCCAGGGGATGGCGCGGCCGGAATCGGCGTTGTTCGAGCGGCTCGACGGCGAGGAGAGCCGGCTGATCGAGGCGGCGGAGCAGGAGGCAGCGCGGCTCGGCATCACTTTCAGCGCCTCGGGCGCCACCGAGCCGGGCACCAGCCTCAAGCAGCAGGCCGAGCAGCAGCCCTGGTCGCTCTGCCGCCGGCCCTGGACGCTGATGTACTTCACCGCCAACGGCAAGGCGCTCCCCTGCTGCATCGCGCCCTTCTCCATGCGCGGCTACGAGAGCTTCACCCTCGGCGACGCCACCCAGCAGAGCCTGCGCGAGATCTGGAACGGCGCGCCTTACCAGGAGCTCCGCCGCGCGCTGCTCAGCGACGAGCCGCATCCCGCCTGCGCCAGCTGCGGGCTGCGCTGGAGCCTCTGATGGACGGGATGGGCGCATCGGGACGATGGCGGGTGGCGGCGGTGATCCCGACCCTCGACGAGGAGGAGTCGATCGGCCCGGTGGTGAGCGCCATCCCGCGCGACGCCGTCGACGAGATCATCGTCGTCGACAGCGGCAGCCGCGACCG
>DATKPX010000104.1:0-11652 GCA_035523855.1 Allostellaceae bacterium | reverse complement strand
TGCAATTCTCGAAGTAATCGCCGGAAAGGTGCCAATGGACCGGGTTTGCCATCGCTCTCCCTCCTGCCGGTTCGAAAACCGACCCCGTTGCTCGCGGATGAGCGGATGGTACACGGTTCGGGAAAGTGCCGGAAGTCCCGGCGCCAGGGCAAATTGTTTTTCGCGCCGTCCCACTCCTCATCCGACGCCTGCGGTGGGCGACGCGCGGTCGCGGCTCAGCGCTTGCCGTCGGGCAGGAGGGTGGAGAACCACGGCGCCGAGTTATCGAAGACGGCGTAGCTCTTCGGCCGCCGGCCGTGGCCCGACCAGCGATGGCCCCGCTCGGTCGCGCGCTGCATGAAATAGATCAGCGCATAGAGCCGCGCGCCCGCCGCGAGATCGCGACGCAAGCCGCTGCGCCGGATGTCATTCATCAGGGCATGCATCGTCATGCCCTCGCGCCCGCGGATCTCGCGCAGCGCCGCCCACATCGCCGGCTCCAGGCGAAGGGAAACGCGGCCGCCATCGACGGCGACGACCCGCGCGACGGTTGCCTGCGGCACTCCGTCCTTGCGGCGGCGCCCGCGCTTTTCCGCCGCGAGAAAATGAGTCTTCTTTTTCGCATGCATGACCGCCCCCAGCGGGCGCGGCAAGCCGTGTCGCGCACATCGCACAGGTGAGGTCGGTCAGCCGACGGACTTATCCGTGGAAATACGTAGACTCAGCCAGCGGGATGAAATGTCGCAGGCCGTCGCTCGATGCCGACAGATCAAATGCGCGAGACCAGCATTCCGTGGCCCGCTTGGCGGTGGCCGCTCTCTGTCGCCCGGTTTCTGAAGTAGCCGAGAATGTAGAGCGGGATCGCCGATGAAAAATCGGTGCCATAGGCGCGCCGGATTGCGTTCATCAAGGCGCCCTGGGTGATCCCTTCGCGCCGGCGGATCTCCTTCAGCATTGCCCATACCGCCGGCTCAAGGCTGACGAGATAAGGGAGGCCGCCGACGGTGACGACTTTCGCCCGGGCGGCGATGGCGGCCAGCCGCTGATCATCCTCCGGCGGCCGGCCTTCCTTCGAGCGATGGATCTTCGGCAGGCTCCGCCGGAA
The DNA here is from genome assembly GCA_035523855.1 of Allostellaceae bacterium. GTDB lineage: Bacteria > Pseudomonadota > Alphaproteobacteria > ATCC43930 > CGMCC-115725 > DASZHJ01. The sequence goes on along the minus strand of DATKPX010000104.1, from coordinate 10,568 downwards.
TGCATCGACGGTTTTTTCCAGGGTGGCGGCCAGCTCGGTGGCGGTCCGCAGGAGCTGCTCGGCGATCTTCGCTGCAGGGCCGCCCCTCCGCCGCAGCTTCTCCACGTCGGCGCGCTGGCGGGCTTGGTAGCGCTCCATCACCTCGCAGCATCGGATGGTGATTTCCAGGTACTTGGTTCGCAGGTCGCGGGAGGATTGCACGGGTATGAAAGTCGCCTGGTCGGTTGCCTGAGAATGAAACTTATATGCAAGCGGGCCGCCGTCAACTCTTCGAATCGCGTCCGTCGTCTATGTCGCAGATTCACATGCGATGGTGTGGCGTTGGCGGTTCTCGATGCCGACGGTTTTCAGGGGAGCTCGGCACCACCGCGCGGCAGCGCCGATGGCAGCCATCCCGGCGTGACGCGGACCGGCGCGCGTTGACCGAAGGGATAGACCCGTTGCGGTCATCGCATTTGCGATTGTGGGCCCGACCGGGTCGGGCAGGCTGACAGCCTTATCGCATCTTTTTCCGCGCCGCCGAGCGCGCCATCGTCGGGCGGCAGGACTTCGACGGATGGAGCGCGTGGTCGGTTGAGCGGAGCGTCTCAGGCGAGGATGAGTCGCAGGAAATTTCCGGTGGAGAGGATTGCTTCGCCGATCGGGACCCAGCCCACGGCGAGCGCCTCCGCGCCGAGGCAGGAGGCAAGGCAGAAAGAGAGCGCCGCCGCGAACAGGGTGGCAGGCTTGAAGTCGCCCCGCACCGATCTTCTCCTTTTGCGCGGCTGGTGCGCCGCGTCTCCGTCGATCCCTGCGGCGACCATATCGCGCGTCTCGCGTCGACGCAAACCATGTACCGACGATGAAACCTGCGCTGCAATCCCGAGACCTTCCGCTCGCGCGGATTGCGCAGCCTTGCGATGGCTTGCGCTGATCGCGCTTGCGCGCCGCGGCGGCGATTGACGCTCGCGGCAGTGGGCAGAGGATGAGCGCGGCGGTCGGATCGATCGCGATGCCCCTGGCGCTGCCTGGCGCCCTCCTTCAGCAGCGGAGCCCGTCATGAAGATCCTGATGGTCCTGACCTCCCACGACCAGCTCGGCAACACCGGCCGCAAGACCGGCTTCTGGCTGGAGGAGCTGGCGGCGCCCTACTACGTGTTCAAGGAAGCCGGTGCCGAGATCACGCTCGCCTCGCCGAAGGGCGGTCGCCCGCCGCTCGACCCCAAGAGCAACGATCCGAACTTCCGCACCGACCTGACGCGCCGGTTCGAGCAGGACGCGGATGCGGAGGCGCAGCTCAGCAAGACGCGGCTGCTCGAGAGCATGAAGCAGGAGGATTACGACACCGTCTTCTATCCGGGCGGCCACGGCCCGATGTGGGACATCGCCGAGGACAAGAACTCGATCCGGCTGATCGAATCCTTCCTGGCCGCCGGCAAGCCTGTCGCTCTGGTCTGTCACGCGCCGGGCGCGCTGCGCCACGTGAAGACGCCGAGCGGCCGGCCGCTCGTCGAGGGCAAGACCGTCACTGGCTTCACCAACGGCGAGGAGGAAGCAGTCGAGCTGACCAAGGTGGTGCCGTTCCTCGTCGAGGATGAGCTGCTTCGCCTCGGCGCCACCTTCTCCAAGGTGAAGAACTGGGCCGTGCATACGGTCACCGACGGTCAGCTGATCACCGGCCAGAACCCGGCCTCGTCCGGCCCGGGGGCGAAGGCGCTGCTCGAGGCGATGAAGAAGAGGGCGCGGTAGCCCGTCAGACGACGGTCACCGCGCGGCCTCGCGCCGCTCAGCCAAGCGCAGCTCCCGGCGCAGCAGCAGCCTTCCGGCGAAGACGCCGCAGATGAAGAGGACGGCGGCTGTCGGCATCAGGGAAAACTGCGGGAGCTTGAGCGATCCGTCGAGCTCCAGGTGCAGAAGAAGGCTGCTTGCCTGCACCAGGAGCATGCCGGTCCAGACGACGCTCATGAGGATGTCCAGAATCCGGCTGCAGCCGGGATCTCTGCCCTGGCGAACGAAAGGCGCCCGGAAGATGGCGGAACGCGGGAAGCCGGGGGTATCTCCCGGTGGCTTCCGTCGCTGCCAGCATAAGGGGCGGGCGGGGCACCAGAAAACCCCGGTTCCGGCCTCTTTTGGCCATATTCGATGCCGAAGCTAGGGTGCAGGCGCAACCGCTGAGGAGGCCCCCGGTGTTCGATCGAAGCGTTGGCGTTCCGAGCACGCCGCTCTCGCTCGTTCTGCTGTGTCTCGCGGTCTACCTGACCGCGATCCTCTTCCTGCTGTCGAACCGGTAAGCGGCGACGCAGCGATCGGCCCCGCTTTGGCGGGGCCTTTTTTTTGCGCGCGCGCCGGTCGGCGCTACTGGAGGGCGCCCCAGCGGTCGACGGCAGGCTCGGCGAGCGCCCAGCGCCAGATGCCGTGCTTATCGGCGCAGATGGTGGTGACGTAGAGGTTCTGATCGTCGTCGTCGTCGACGGTGAAGACGACATCCTTGCAAGGGATCGCGGTGCCGAAGGTGCGTGCCGTCTCGACGGTGCCGTGCTTCTTCGTCAGCGGCAGCCAGTGATCGACGCGCCAGGGCGCGGACTGCCCGACGGCGAGCGGCCCGGCCGCCTCCGCCACCGCTTCCTGCACATATCGATGGATGTGCCGCGCGGCGTATTTGATGCCGATGTCGAGCGCCACCGCAGCGCCGATGCCGGCTGCCGCGCCGGTGAGCGCGCTGCCGGTAGCCGAGGTGACGCCGGACGCGATGCCGGCGGAGGTGGTGGCGCTCGCCGCGGTATCGGTCGCCGATCCGGCATTGGTGCAGCCCGACAGCGCAACAGCGAGCGCGAGCAAGGTGGCCGCCCTACCGCGCATACGTTCCTCAGCGGAAGCCGAGCCGCCGGGACGGCGAATCGCGCCGTTCCGCGGCCGCCCTGATGTTCAAGCCACGTGGAATGGCAACGTTCGCCGGAGGCGAAGGTTCCGGCTCGGAAACCGCCGCTTTCGCCCGCGCCGCTGGGGCATTCCCGCCGAAGTGGGCACCGGTTCGGCACGGAAAATGCGATCAGGTCAACGAATCCAGGGCGCCGGCGGGCTCGCGGCGATGTCGGCGGCGGGCGCGGGAGCGACGATCTCTCGCGCCGCCGCGGCCCGTTCTCTGGCGACAGTGACGGGCGCAACCCGCGCCTCCAGGCGATCGGCGAGATGCTCGGCGAGCCGCAGCGCCAGCGCCACGATGGTGAGCGTCGGCGGCGCCACGCCCACGGTCGGGAAGACGGAGCCGCCGACCGCATAGAGATTGCGCACGCCGTGCACGCGACAGTCGGCATTCACCACGCCGCGGCGGGGATCGGCGGCCATGCGCGTGGTGCCGAGCTGATGCCAGCCGCCGACGAGATTGTCGGGCCAGCGCTCGGCTTCCTCCGCCGGCAGCGGCGCCAGCGCGCCGATGCCGAGACGGCGAAGCTCGGCGCCCAGCAGCTCCTCCGCGCGGAGAACGGTCTGCCGGTCGATCGGCAGCAGGCGCCAGTCCAGCTGCACCCGCCGCATGCCGAAGGCATCGCGCTCGTCGGTGAGGGTGATGCGGCTCGCCGGGTTGGGCGCCTGCTCGCTCTTGCTCTCGAGCTCGAAACCGACCTGCAGGCGGTCGAGCGGCAGCAGCTCGGAGATCGCCGCGGCCGCCAGCTCCGGCCCGTGGCGCACCGCCATCCAGAGATCGTGCGCCGTGATGCCTTTGCGGCGGAACGGCGGGAAGCGGAGAAAGGGATCGGTCTGCCGCTTGGGATCCGAGAGGCTGAGCACGAGGGTGCGGAGCGCATCCCAGCCGGCGGTGTCGTGGGCGAGCAGGATGGTGTTGATGTTGGCGCTGTAGCCGAGCAGCCCCTCGCGCCGCTGCGCCGCCTCGGCGAGCGCGATGCGCGCGAGCGCGCCGCCCTGCTGCGCGCCGTCGCCGCCGAGCGCCAGCGCCCGCAGCACGCGGAGCCCGTCATAGAGCTCGAGCCCCTTGACGGAGCCGAGCCGCGCCATGCGCCGCCGCGTGTGCGGATGCTCCATGAAATGCCGGCCGACGAGATCGTGCTGATTGCCGAGGCCGCCCGCGACCACGTCGTCGGAATTGAGCAGCAGCCGCGCGTTCTCGACACCGCCCGAGGCCAGCACGATGAACTCCGCCGCCACGCGGAAGCGATTGCCGGCGAAGGTGGCGACCTCCACGTGCGACGCCGTGCCGCCGTCCGCGCCGGTGGCGATCCGCACCGCGTTGGCGTTCAGCAGGCAGCGCAGCGTCCGCGCGCGGCCGAGCTCCTCCTCGTAAACCCGGCCGAAGCGCGTCGGCGGGCTGAAGGCGTACATGGTCGTGCGGAAGGTGTCGGGGTCGAGCGCCAGCGGCTCTATGCCAGGACGCGCCAGGGCAGGGAGCCAGCGCGCGGGGTCGTAGTCGAGCGGGTCGAACTGGCAGACCGCCGCGGCCCGCGGATAGTAGCGCGCGAGAGCGCGGTAAGGGATCGGCCAGCCGTCGAGGCCGGCCCAGGGCCGCGGCTCGAGCTCGGCGGGCTCCAGCGGCCGGCACCAGCCGCCCCAGGCGTTGGTGCTGCCGCCGAGGCAGCGCAGCTGGCACATGTCGAGCGCGTAATACGGAGTGCCGACGTTGCGGGCGCGGTAGAGATCCTGCGCCTGCCAGCTCACCGCGCGGTCGCCGCTCTCCAGCAGGCAGAGGTCGATGCCGATGGCGGCGAGGCTGCGCGCCAGCGTGATGCCGGCGGCACCGCCGCCGACGATGCAGACCTGGGTGCGGATAACGGACTCAGGCTCGACCAGCCGCGCATCAATGATCACGAACGCCCTCCATCGCAAGGGACAGCAGAGCTAGCCGCCGGTTCACTCCGGCAGCGGCATCAGCGCGTGATCACGACGAATGCGAGGAAATCACACCGCCGCGCGAGTTGGCGCGACCTTTTCGAGACTCCGGGCACGCCGACCGCATCTCGCCGTGACGAAAAAAGTCCGATGACGCGAGCCGCGCAGAGCGCCGGTCAGGACGCGACGAGCCAGACCGCGGCGAGGTAGATCGCCAGGCAGGCGATGACGACCACCATCGACGTCGCGGGCGCACCACCGCCGCTCCGGCGAGCGTGCCGGTCCATTTATGCCTCCTGTGGCGAAGCGCCTGAGAGGTGGGCGCGCGCCGAGGCGCCCTCAAGCGATCCTGCGGGCATGGGTGGTCTGCGGCGGCCGCCGGCCCTTTTTCGCCACCTGCGCGCGGGAACCGGCGGGCGGGGCAACCCGTTATGAATCGCCCGTCCACTTCGGCAGGAGACGTCCCGTGTTTGACCGCTGGAACCTCACCGATGATCCGACGGCGGCGCTGACCCTCGTCGTGCTCTGCATCGGGATCTACCTGGCGGCGGTCTTCGTCGTCGGAGCGAACTGAGCGCTCAGCTCGCGATCGCCCGCGGGAAGACGCGGCTCAGGACCTTCACCGCGTAATAGACGCTGCGGAAGGCGTAGACGCGCAGCCGCGTCGCCAGGCTGCTGTCGAAGATCTCGCCGGCCAATACCGAGAGCAGCCCGTCGCGCATGCGGAGGCGGTTGCTCGGATGCATCAGCAGATAGCGCAGCACCGGGTCGTTGATGCGGTAGATGATCCAGGAGAGCTGCGCCGTCGCCTGCCGCACCTGGCGCTCCAGGCGGCGGAGCGCGCGCAGCCCCTGCCGCTCGTCGGCGAGGAAGGCCTCGACCGCGTCGGCGCCGAGCATGCCGCTCGTCATCGCGATCATCACGCCGCTGGAGAAGATCGGGTCGATGAAGGTGAAGGCATCGCCGATCAAGAGGTAGCGCTCCCCGGCGGTGCGGCGCGCCGTATAGGAGTAGTTGCCGGTGGTGGTGAGCGGCGCGGTGAGACGCGCGTCGACCATGCGCCCGGCGACGCTGGGCGACGCCTTCACTTGCGACCAGAACAGCGCCTCGATGCCGCCCTGGCGCCGCTTGAAGAGGCTGGAATTGCCGACCAGGCCGACGCTCATCAGCCCGTCGGGCAGCGGGATCATCCAGAACCAGCCGTCCTGCACCAGATGGATGGTGATGACGCCTGCGGCGGCGCCATCGCGGCGCGGCACGCCGGTGAAATGGCCGAAGATCGCCGCGGTATTGTTACGCTTGTTCACGGTCTGGAGCCCCAGCTGGCGTGCCAGCAGCGTGTCGCGGCCGGTGGCGTCGACGACGAAGCGCGGCCGCCAGAGCGAGGTCGCGCCGTCGCCGCCGCGCGCCGTCACCACCGGGCGCTCGCCGGCGGGAAAGGCGACCTCGGTCACCTGGATATTCTCGTGAGCGCGGGCGCGATGCTTGCGGCAGTTCTCGAACAGCAGCTGGTCCAGGGTCGCGCGGCGCACCTGATAGGCATGATCGGCGATCAGGTGGCTCGCGGTCGCGAAGAAGAACAGGTTCGACTTGTTGTAGCGGTCGGAGACGAACTCGGCGCCGGGCTTGTAGAGGCCGATGCGGTGCACCTCCTCGGCGAGACCCAGCCGCTCGAACAGCGGGATGTTCGCCGGCAGCAGGGATTCGCCGATGTGGAAGCGCGGATGCTGGGCCTTCTCCAGCACCACGACGTCGCGGCCGCGCTCGGCCAGGACCGCCGCGATGGTGCTGCCGGCGGGCCCGCCGCCGATCACCAGCACGTCGCAGTCGCCGCCGGTGGCGCCGGTCCCGTTCTCGGCGCGGATTGCCTGGTCGTCGGGCATTCTGGCCCCCTCATCTGCAGCGCGGCGCCACCGCCCGCCGCGCCGGCGATCCTAGCAAAACGGCGCCGGCGCAAAAACCCCGTCGCCCGGGCGGTCTCCACTGCCGCCAGATCGAGGGAACCGCGCGGCCGCCGCCATCGTTGATGGATTGCATGAAGCTCCTCGGCCCGTTGGCGGCGGCGCTCGCCCTCGATGACCGGTCCCTGCGCTCCGAAGCGGCCCCGTCATCGCATCGGGAGATGCCGGACGGGCTCTTCTCCTACATCTGGAAGGTAAGCGGCCACCGCCAGGTCTGGCTGGGGGCGCTTTCGATCGCGGTATTCCTGGTCGATCTCGTGCCGATCGAGCTGCAGCGCCGCCTGGTGAACGCCGCGACCGAGAAGAATGCCTGGCACGTGATCGCGCTGCTCGGCCTCGCCTATGTCGGCGTGGCGCTGGTGCAGGGGGCGGTGAAGCTGGCCTTCAACGTGCTGCGCAGCGCGGTCAGCGAGGGCGCGACGCGGATGCTGCGCCTGCTGACGCGGCCGCGCGCGGTGGCGACGCCGCCCGGCCAGCCCGAGGTGGTGCACGAGGGCGTCCACGTCTCGCTCCTCGCCGAGGCGGATCCGGTCGGCGGGTTCGTCGGCATGAGCATCTCCGAGCCGCTCCTCCACGGCGGCGTGCTGCTCAGCGTCTTCGTCTACATGGCGGTGCTGCAGCCCTGGATGGCGCTGGTCTGCTTCGCGGTCTTCGTGCCGCAGTTCGTCTTCCTGCCGATCATGCAGGGCACCATCAACCACCGCACCAAATCGCGCATCAAGCTCATCCGCGAGCTCAGCGTCGAGATCGTCGACAATGCCAGCGACCATGCCGACCGCCGCACCGACACCGTCTTCCGCAAGAACGCCAACCGCATCTACACCGTCAACCTGTCGATCTTCCGCATCAAGTTCAGCATGAACTTCCTGATGAACTTCCTGAACCACGCGGGGATCGCCGGCATCCTGGTGGTGGGCGGCTGGATGGTCGCGCAGGGCCGCACCGAGGTCGGCACCATCGTCGCGTTTCTCTCCGGCCTCTCGCGCGTCAACGACCCCTGGGGCGATCTCGTGAACTATTTCCGCGAGCTGGAGGCGACGCGGGTCAAGTACAAGCTGATCACCGACGCGGTGCGCGGCCAGGCGAAGCCGAGCTCGGGAGCGAGCGCCGCCGCCTGAGCCGATCTGCCGCGGCAGGGGCAGTTGCCGGTGGCGGAAAGTTTTCTAGTTCTTCACCCGGACTGCCCCCATCGCAACTTCCCCCGCGAGGTGATTTCCAATGACTCCAGTGAGATTTAATGCGCTCGCGCGCATCACGCGGCGAGAGATCCTGGCCGCCGCGCTGGCGGCTGGCATCGCGCCGGCTTTTCCGGTCACCGCCCTGGCGGCGACCCGGACCGAGATCGACCGGAACGTCAGCGCCGCCCTCAAGCGGCTGCAGACGCAGGGGCCGAAGACCCGCGCCTTGCTGCGGAAATCGGTGGGCGTCCTGATCTTTCCGAACATCACCGCAGGCGCCCTGGTGGTCGGCGGCCAATACGGCGAGGGCGCGCTGCGCGTCGGCGGCAAGACGTCGGCATATTACAGCATCGCCGCCGCTTCCTTCGGGTTGCAGATCGGCGGCGAGACCTTCAGCTATGCGCTGCTGTTCATGAACCAGGGCGCGCTCGCCTACCTCGGCAAGAGCGACGGCTGGTCGGTCGGATCCGGGCCCAGCGTGGTGGTGATGGACAAGGGCGCCGCCACCGATCTCGACACCACGAACGTGACGCAGGACGTGGTGGCGATCCCCTACGGCCTGCACGGGCTGATGGCCAGCGCCAGCATCGAGGGATCTAAGATCACCCGGATCACGCCCAGCGCCTGATCCGCGGCGCTACCCGGCGTCCGCGCCAAAGGCGCGCAGGAGCGGTCCGAGGCTGGGCGCCTCCTCGATCGCCCAGAGCGCGGCGATCTGCGCATCGGCGCGCGCGAGCGCGCCGGCAAGCGCCGCGTTGTCGCGGAACTTCGCCTCGAGGTCGCGATCGGAGAGCGGCCGCTCGGCGCTGCCGCGGGCATGATCGACGCGGACGGCCTCGCGGCGGCCGTCGCTGGTCTCGACGGTGACGGCGGCGCCGCCCGCGGGGATCGCCGCGTCGAGCTCGGCGCGGACTTTCCGGCGCAGCGCCGCGGTGGCGGGATCGGCGACGGCGGCGGCCTCGAACTCGCGCACGCCGGCGCGACCACGCAGCAGGGCGACGGCGGCGCTGTGATGGATGCTGATGCGGGCGTCGCGCTCGGTCCTGACCGCGCGGTTGCCGCGGTCGAGCAGCAGCTGGTCGCCGCGCACGGTGATGGCAGCGATCGCGTCGGGCGCGAGCTCCATCCGCCGGCGGAGATCGAGGCAGGCGTCGATCACCGCATGGAAGACGATGCCGCAGGGGTAGGGCTTGTAGGAGATGCTGGCGAGCTCCCAGCGCTCGCCGAGACCGCCGGTGATCTCCTCAGCGCGGAACTCGTCGCCGCGGGCGCGCGCCCAGCCGAGCTTGCCGTCGATCGCCGCCGGCTCCGCCGAATAGCCGCGCTGCGCCAAAAGCGCCGCCAGGATGCCGTTGCGGGCGGCGTTGCCGACGCCCACATTCTTCGCCTCGCCGGCGAGGTTCTCCACCACGCCCGACGACTGGCTGGCGGCGATGCCGAGCGCCGACCAGATCTCCGCCGCCGAGAGTCCGAGCAGCTTGCCGCAGGCGGCCGCCGCGCCGAAGACACCGCAGGTGGCGGTGATGTGGTTGCCGCGCGCGTAGTGGCCGGGCGAGACTGCATTGCCCAGGCGGCAGGCCACCTCGACGCCGAGGATGAAGGCGTGCAGCGCGGCAGCGCCGGGCAGGCCACGCTCCTCCGCGAGAGCCAGCACCGGCGGCGCCACCGTCGCCGTCGGATGGATCACCGTCTTGAGGTGGGTGTCGTCATAGTCGAGATGGTTGCCGGCGATGCAGTTGACGACGGCCGCCGCCATCGCGTCGAGCCGCTCCCCGCGGCCGAAGAGGGTGAGGGAGGCGGGGCCGCTGAACGGCGCCAGCACCGCCGCCACCCTATCGACGGAGGGATGCCGCGCGCCGCCGATCGCGGTGCCGATGAAGTTGAGGAGCGCGCGCTTCGCCTGATGGCGGAGCGCGGTGTCGATATCCTCCCAGCGGCTCTCGGCGACGAAGCGCCCGAGCGTCTCGCCGGCAAACCCGGGCATCGTCGTCATGGTGCTCAGCCCTTGGGCTTCACCTTGCCTTCCTTCACCAGCACCTCATGCGCCGCCTTGAAGGCGTCGAGGCCGGCGGGAATGCCGCAATAGGCGGTGGCGTGCAGCAGCACCGACTTGATCTCGTCGACGCTGACGCCGTTGTTGAGCGCGCCCTTCACGTGCAGCTTGATCTCCGGCGCGCGGTTGAGCGCCGTCAGCATGGCGAGGTTGATCAGGCTGCGCGTCTTGCGGTCGAGGGTCGGATCGCCCCAGGCCCAGCCCCACGCCCAGCTGGTGGTGGCGCGCTGGAACGCCATCATGAAGTCGTCGGCCTTGGCGAGCGAGGCGTCGACGTAGTCGGCGCCCAGCACGGCGCGGCGGATCGGCAGGCCTTTGTCGAAGAGTGCTTTGTCGTCGGACACGGGGGACGTTTCCTTCCTGGTTTCGCGGTCGGCGCGAATCCTATGGCACGCCGCGTGTCTTCACAACGAGACCGAGTCAGCGTGACGGGCCCGAACCATCGAAAGGCGCCACGCCCGGCCTCGAGCCGGGTATCCACGCTGGCGGCGGCCGCGAGATGCGCCGCGGTCTTGCGGGAACATATAGAGAACCGAGGCCGCGCTTATCGACGCCGGG
>DATKPX010000103.1:0-2187 GCA_035523855.1 Allostellaceae bacterium | reverse complement strand
TTCAATCTCGGCCATGGCGTGCTGCCGGAGACGCCGCCCGATCACGTGAGCGAGCTCCTCGCCATCGTCCGCTCCACGGCGGAGCCATGAGCCGCACCGCGGTGGTGCTGTTCAACCTGGGCGGCCCCGACAATCTGCCGGCGGTGCGCCCATTCCTGTTCAATCTCTTCAACGACGCCGCCATCATCCGCCTGCCGCAGCCGTTGCGCTGGCTCCTGGCCGCGCTGATCGCGTGGCGGCGCGCGCCCGTCGCGCGGGAGATCTACGCGCATCTGGGCGGCGGCTCGCCGATCCTGGCGAACACCGAGGCGCAGGCGCGTGCCCTCGAGGCGGCGCTGGGCGAGGGCTTCCGCACCTTCATCGCCATGCGCTACTGGCACCCGATGAGCGGCGAGACGGCGGCGGCGGTGAAGGCCTGGGAGCCCGACCGCATCCTCCTGGTGCCGCTCTATCCGCAATTCTCCACCACCACGACAGGCTCCTCGGTGGCCGATTGGCACGACGCCGCGGCGCGGGCCGGTCTCGCGGCGCCGACGCGCCTCATCTGCTGCTGGCCGGAGGAGCCGGGCTTCATCGCCGCGGTGGCGGCGGAGATCGAGGGCGCGCTCCGCCAGATGCCGGCGAACGAGCGCGTCCGCGTGCTGTTCTCGGCCCATGGCCTGCCGGAGAAGATCGTCGCGGCCGGCGATCCCTATCCCTGGCAGGTGGAGCGGACGGTGGCGGCGGTCCGGGCGCGGCTGGCGCGGCCCGAGCTCGACAGCGTGGTCTGCTTCCAGAGCCGGGTCGGTCCGCTCGCCTGGATCAAGCCCGCCACCGACGCGGAGATCCGCCGCGCCGGCGCCGAGAGGATCTCCCTCATCGTCATTCCCATCGCCTTCGTCTCCGAGCATTCCGAGACCCTGGTGGAGCTCGACCGCGACTATGGCCGGCTCGCTGCCGCGACGGGCGTGCCGCGCTACCGGCGGCTTCCCACCGTCGGCGTCGATCCCGCCTTCATCGCCGGCCTCGCCCAGCGGATCAAGGCGATGGCGGCGGCGGGACCGGAGATCGCCGGCGGCAATGGCGGGCGGCTCTGCCCGGGCCGCTTCGCCGGCTGCGCCATTCCCGAGGCGGCACCCACATGAGCTGGCTCGGCGACGCCTATCCCTGGATCAAGGCCGGCCACATCATCAGCGTGGTCGCCTGGATGGCGGGCCTCCTCTACCTGCCGCGGCTCTTCGTCTATCACGCCGGCGCGCCCCCGGGATCGCCGCAGTCGGAGACCTTCAAGACCATGGAGCGGCGGCTGCTGCGCGGGATCATGAACCCGGCGATGATTGCCACCTACGTCTTCGGCCTGACGCTGCTGGCGACGCCCGGCGTGGTGGACTGGCAGCGCGGCTGGATGCCCGCCAAGTTCGCCCTTGTGCTGGCGCTCACCGGCTACCACATGCTGCTGGCGCGCTGGCGGCGCGATTTCGCTGCGGATGCGAACCGGCACCCGGCGCGGTTCTATCGCTTCGTCAACGAGATCCCCACCCTGCTGCTGATCGGCATCGTGATCCTGGTGGTGGTGAAGCCGTTCTGACGGGATTGCTTGGAATCGGGTTTGACTCGGGGCCGGGATTTGATTAAGCCTAGGACGTCGCGCCTCCGGTGCGTCTCCCAAGCGTCTTTTCGACGAACTCTCCGAAAACAAGAATCTCGGTCGATCGAAGAGACCGTTTCCTCCGCTCGGCGGCCCGCGCGTTCCATCCGCGCCCGGCTTCGCGCCTCATCCCCATCCCTCGCTCATTAACGATTTCGTCCCGATGAATCTCCAAGAACTCAAGAGCAAGTCCCCGGCCGAGCTGCTCGCCTTCGCCGAGAGCCTCGAGATCGAGGCCGCGTCGGCCCTGCGCAAGCAGGACATGATGTTTGCGATCCTGAAGCAGCTCGCCGAGAACGGCACCGCCATCTACGGCGACGGCGTGCTCGAGATCCTGCAGGACGGCTTCGGCTTCCTGCGCTCGCCCGAGGCCAACTACCTGCCCGGCCCCGATGATATCTACGTGAGCCCGAGCCAGGTGCGCCGCTTCAGCCTGCGCACCGGCGACACCGTGGAAGGCGAGATCCGCTCGCCCAAGGATGGCGAGCGCTACTTCGCCATGCTCTAGGTCAACAAGATCAACTTCGACGATCCCGACAAGGTTCGTCACCGCTTCAACT
>DATKPX010000102.1:0-3273 GCA_035523855.1 Allostellaceae bacterium | reverse complement strand
CGCATGCCGTCGAGGGTCGTCCGGCTCGCCGGCGAGAAGGGCTGCGACTTGGCCACGAAAGTGCGCGCCACCGTGCATTCGGCGCCGGCATTGTCGCGGATCACCCAGGCAAGCTGCCGCGCGCTGATGTATTCGGCGACGAGGGGATCGGAGATCCGCGCCTCATTCGCGATCGCGAGCGAGAGTCCGCCCACCGCCTCGACGACATTGCCATAGCCATCGTACCAGGGCTGGGTTTGCTTCAGGTCGCGCTCGGCCTTGGGCTTACGCGCGATGGTGTCGAGATCCGGCCAGTAGCGGTCGGCGCTCGCGACATCGGCGTCGATCTTGGCGATCAGGCCGTCGCCGCCCTCGAGATGGGCGCGTTTCGCCGCGGTGAGCGCCTTGTCGAGCAGGTTGTGAATGTCGCTCCGGTCCTTTTGCAGCGACGCCGAGGGATCGTCGAGCGCCAGCAGATTGGTCTGCACCGCGCCGCGATTCTGACGGATCGCCGCCATGGTCTGGAAGACCTCGCGATCGGCCGCCGCCAGCGCCTCTATCCGGTTGGATTCGCCGACCTCGCGCCAGGCATCGGCGATCTGCAGCGCGAGGACCACGCAGAGCGCGCCGGCGAGGGTGAGGAAAACCGAATTGAGGACGGTGCGGATGGAAAGACGCGAGATGAAGGGCATGCGAAGGCTCCGCAAAGGAGTTCGTCATCGCATGTCATCACTTAAGGAAACGAGAATGAGGGACGCGGCCACGGCCGACTTTCCAAGCGGCCTGCGAAATTCGCGCATGCGCGCGTATGGCGCCGGCAAATCTGCTAAGGTGCGGGGCGGTGGCAGAAGCGAGGGCGCGTCGCTCGGAAGATTGCGCATATCCGAGTACGCTGCCGGAGCACACCACGCCGGCAGTGAAGGGGCTCTTATTTTGCGTTCCGAGGGAGAGGGGGAGACAGCATGCGCCAGGAATATCGCGTCGAGGGGCTGAGCGAGCCGCTCAGCCACTACACCCACGCCGTCCGCCACAACGATCTGCTCTTCGTCTCCGGCCTGGCGCCGGTCGATGCCGCGGGAAAGCTGGTCGGCGGCGACGATGTGGTGGCGCAGACGCGGCAGATCTTCGCCAATCTCGCCAGGATCCTGGCGGCGGCAGACGCGAAGCCGGCCGATGTCCTCAAGGTCACGGTGTTCCTTATCAGCGTCGCCGACCGGACCAAGATCAATCCGGTGCGGCAGCAGTTCTTCGGCGCGGCGCGGCCGGCCAGCACCCTCGTCGGCGTCAGCGAGCTGGCGATCCCCGGCATGCGGATCGAGATCGAGGCAGTGGTCGGCCTCGGCCGCCAGTGAAGGATTTGTGACAGCAAGCCCAAAGCTAAGGTTAATAACGGGCGAGATTTGACAGCCTTCGTCTCAACTTGTATTTTGCGGCTTCTCGGGGGAGCCAATATAAGGGCAATGAAACACCTCAGCATCCTTGCGCCGATCTTTAACGATTGGCCGGCGTTTCTTAATTGCGCCTTCCGCGCGCCGGCGATCGATGCCGCCTGAGAAATCACTGGCGCTCGAGCCGCTGACCGCCGTCGAGCGGCGTTTCCTCGCCTTTGCCGGCGCGGTGGGGGAATCCCTGGATGCGGCGCTGGGCGGTCTCGCCTCGGCGACGGTGCGCGCGTTCGGCGCTCCGATCGCGGCGGTGGCGCTCACCGTCGCGGCGGGTGCCGTGATCGGCCTCGCCCTGGCCTATTTCATGGTGCGGCCGGTCTGGGATGACCAGAGCTGGCTGCTCTACGCGGGCGGTCGGGTGCTGCATGGCGCGCAGCTCTACGGTCGGGACATCGTCGAGACCAACCCGCCGCTCATCGTCTGGCTGTCGGCCATCCCGATGGCGCTCGCCGCGGCGACGGGGATGCTGCCGACGGTCGCCCTGAAGCTCTGCGTCATGCTGCTCATCATCGGCACTCTGGCCTGGGTCTGGCGATTGCTTGGCCGCTCGCTTCCGGCGCCGGCCTCCGAGCGGCTGCGCTTCGGCATCCTGATCGTCCTCGGCTATCTGCTCGCGGTCTATCCGTGGCCCGATCGGCAGACCTGGTCGCTGTTCGGCCAGCGCGAGCACCTTCTGCTGCTGCTGACGCTGCCCTACCTGACCCTGGCTGCCGGGCGGCTGGAGGCGAGGGGAGTCTCGAGCTGGGAAGCGGCGCTCGCCGGGCTGGCCGCCGGGATCGGCTATTGCCTGAAGCCGCATCACCTGCTGGTGGTCGCCGGCGTGGAGGCGCTGCTGCTCTATCGGCGCCGCGATTGGCAGAGCGTGCTGCGGCCGGAGCCGCTGGTGATGCTGCTCACGGGGCTCGCTTATGGCGCCGCCATCTGGGCCTTCGCGCCGGGCTTCTTCACCCTGTCGCTGCCGCTGCTGATGGAGACCTATAACCAGATCGGCTTCGTGACGCTCAGCTTCGTCGCGCCGCCGGAACTGGTGCTGAAGATGGCGATCGTGCTCGTCGTCTGTCTGCTGCTGCACCGCTATGCGCGAACCTCCTCGCTGATTTCCGTGCTGCTCGTCGCGGCCTGCGGCTCCGCCGCCGCCTATGTCGTGCAGCACAAGGGCTGGGCCTATCAGCTGCTGCCGGCGCAGGTGCTGTTCCGGACGGCGCTCGGCGTTTTGCTGCTGGATCTGGCGCTCCGATGGCTGGGCGACCGGCCGGTGGCGCTGCTGAGCCGGCGCCCGGTCGCGCTCGCGATCGTGGCGCTGAGCGCCGCCGTTGCCGCTGCCGCCACTTACCCCGCCAGGGCGGCCTGGGCCGCCACCACCTGGGAAGAGGGCATCACCGCGGGATTCGTCGAGAATTTCGGCGCCTTCCCGCGCGGCACGCCGGTCTATTTCATGTCGACGAACCTGCACGCGGTGTTCGCGATCGTCACCGATGGCGGCTACGTCTGGTCGTCGCGCTGGCCGGCGCTCTGGACGCTGCCCGCCATCCTCTATAACGAGGCCGGCACGAAGGATCCGAAGCGGCAGCTGCCGCCCGACCGCGTGCGGAGCCTCGCCCATCAGCTCCGCAGCGACATGGTGGCCGATTTCCGCCGCTGGCAACCGGCGGTCGTCATGGTGGAGCGCTGCGGCGATGACAGTCCCTGGGTCTGCTACAACCTGGAGGATCTCGAGGTCGATCTCGCGGACTGGTTCGAGCGGGATCCGGAATTCGCGGCGATCTGGTCGCACTACAGCCTGGAGCGCCAGTACCTCTATTACGACGTCTACGTCCGCGACGATGCGGTGCGCCGGTGATGCCTGACG
>DATKPX010000101.1:0-4060 GCA_035523855.1 Allostellaceae bacterium | reverse complement strand
TGCTGGAGGCGCTGTTCTCCGATCCGCGCGCTTGGTGCCGCACCACCCTCGCCGCCGGCGAGCTGGTCGAGGCCGACTGGGCGCCGCGCGCCCGGGTCGCGCGCGCCTAACCCCCGGCGGTTGCGATAGCCGGCGCGCGTGCTATAACGCCTCCGGAGCGTGGCGGCCGAGGCTGCCGCGGCAAGACCGGAGGGTCGGTTCGAGGCATGGGCAGGGGACTTCCGCTTCGGTTCCTGGGGTTGAGTTGTATGCTGGCGCTCGCCGCCTGTGGCGGCGGCGACAAGGACAACTACGTCGATCGGCCGGTGGAGACCCTCTACAACACCGCCATGGACGACCTTCAGGCGGAGAAGTACGAGAAGGCGGCCAAGGGCTTCGACGAGGTCGAGCGGCAGCATCCCTATTCGCTCTGGGCCACCAAGGCGCAGCTGATGTCGGCCTATTCCCAGTACGAGGCCGGCAACTACGATGAATCGATCCTGTCCCTCGACCGTTTCATCCAGCTGCATCCGGGGCATCCCGACATCGCCTACGCCTATTACATGAAGGCCCTCGACTACTACGTCCAGATCGTCGATGTGGGCCGCGACCAGCGCATCACCCAGGACGCGCTCAAGTCCTTGCAGGAAGTGATCCGACGCTTCCCGGAGACGCGCTACGCCCGCGACGCCCGCCTCAAGATCGATCTCACCCGCGACCATCTCGCCGGCAAGGAGATGGAGATCGGCCGCTACTACGAGGGCCAGAAGGAATATCTGGCGGCGATCAACCGGTTCCGCGCGGTGGTCGACAATTACCAGACGACCACCCATGTGCCGGAGGCGCTGGAGCGCCTCACCGAATGCTATCTCGCCCTCGGGCTCGCCGACGAGGCGAAGCGCACCGCCGCCGTGCTCGGCTACAACTACCCGGGCAGCGAGTGGTATCGCGACAGCTACGCGCTGGTAACCAACTCCAAGGACCTGCCGCCGGATCTGGTGGAGCAGGAGAGCTGGCTCACCCGGGTCGTCGGCTCGGTTTTCTGATCTCGTTGGATTTCGAGCCGTAGGGCGGCAGGCTGGCCCGCGCCACGCGCCGCCGCTATCATCGCGGGCGATGCACCGCGCCTCAGAAACCTCCGTCCGATGCTTGCCAGCCTGACCATCCGCGACGTCGTGCTGATCGAACGCCTGGAGCTGGGATTCCGGCCCGGCCTCTGCGTACTCACCGGCGAGACCGGCGCCGGCAAATCGATCCTGCTGGACGCGCTGGGCCTGGCGCTCGGCATGCGCGCGGAGAGCGGCCTCGTCCGCCAGGGCGCCGAGCAGGCGGTGGTGACCGCGGAGTTCGCGCTGCCCGCCGACCATCCGGCGCGCCGGCTCCTGGTGGAGCAGGGGCTCGACGCCGGCGAGGATGCACTAGTGCTGCGTCGTGTGCTCGCCGCCGACGGCCGCAGCCGCGCCTTCGTCAACGACCAGCCGGTGAGCGTCGGCCTGCTGCGCCAGCTCGGCGAGCTCCTGGTGGAGATCGAGGGCCAGTTCGCCCAGCGCGGCCTGCTCGACGCCGCCACTCATCGCGAGGCGCTCGATACCTATGCCGATACCGCCGGCGCGCTCGAACGGCTCGGCGCGGCTTGGTGCGAGTGGCGCGCGGCGCGGCATGCGCGGGCGGGGGCGGAGGAGCGTCTAGCCCGGGCGCGCGCCGACGAGGCTTATCTCCGTCATGCTCTCGACGAGCTCGATGCCCTCAAGCCCCAGACCGGCGACGAGCAGCGCCTGGCCGAGAGCCGCGGCTTCCTGCAGCAGCGCGAGCGGCTGGGCGAGGCGCTGGAGGCGGCGCTGCTGGAGCTTGCCGGCGATCGTGGCGCCGAGCGGGCGGTGAATTCGGCGCTGCGCCCCCTGGAGCGGCTGCGCGACAAGCTCGGCGACCGCCTCGATCCCGCGGTAAACGCGCTGGAGCGCGCCGCCACCGAGCTCCGCGAGGCGATCGCCCAGGTGGAGATGGCGCTCCGCGACCTCGGACCCGCCGGCCAGAGCCTGGAGCAGTTGGAGGAGCGGCTCTTCGCGCTCCGAGCGCTCGCCCGCAAGCACAACGTCGGCGTCGACGCGCTGGCGGCGCTCCGCGACGAGATCGCCGCCAAGGTCGGCGCCCTCGACGACAGCGGCAGCGAGATCAAGAAGCTGCAGCGCCGGGAGGCAGAGGCGCGCAACGACTATGTGGCGGTCGCCGGCAAGCTTGGCGAGACGCGGCGCGCCGCCGCCGGGGCGCTCGATGCCGCGGTGGCGAAGGAGCTGAAGCCGCTGAAGCTGGACAAGGCGCGCTTCCAGACCATGGTGACGGCGCTGCCCGAGGTGGAGTGGAACGAGGCGGGCGCCGAGCGGGTTCATTTCGAGGTGCAGACCAATCCCGGCGCGCCGCCGGGCCCGCTCGCCAAGATCGCGTCCGGCGGCGAACTCGCGCGCTTCCTGCTGGCGCTCAAGGTGGTGCTGGCGCGCGGTCTCTCCGCGCGGACGTTGGTCTTCGACGAGGTCGACAGCGGCATCGGCGGCGCGGTGGCGGCGGCGGTGGGCGAGCGGTTGCATCGTCTGGGCGCCAGCCTGCAGGTGCTGGTGGTGACCCATTCGCCGCAGGTCGCCGCCAAGGGCACCCATCACTGGCGCGTCGCCAAGCGCCAGGCGGCGAGCAAGACGCTCACCACGGTGGCGGAGCTTTCCGCCGCCGAGCGGCAGGAGGAGATCGCGCGCATGCTCTCCGGCAGCACCATCACCGCCGAGGCGCGCGCCGCCGCGGCGAGCCTGATGGGCGGAGCTCGGCCGTGAGCGCGCGTGCGAAGGCGGCGGGACGGAAGCTGGTCCCGGATCTCAGCGAGCAGGAGGCGGCGGCGGAGCTGAAGCGCCTCGCGGCGGAGATCGCGCATCACGACCAGCTCTATCACCAGAAGGACATGCCGGAGATCTCCGACGCCGATTACGACGCGCTCCGCCGTCGCAACCAGGCGATCGAGGACCGCTTCCCGAAGCTGATGCGGAAGGACAGCCCGAGCCGGCGCGTCGGTGCGACGCCGTCGGGCGGTTTCGCCAAGGTGCGGCATACTCTGCCGATGCTCTCCCTCGACAACGCCTTCGACGAGGAGGATGCGCGCGCCTTCTTCCAGAGCGTGCGCAACTACTTCAAGCGGCCGGAGGACCTGGCCCGCGTCGCCGAGGACAAGATCGCCGTCATGGTGGAGCCCAAGATCGATGGGCTCTCTTCCACCTTGCGCTACGAAGAGGGCCGCCTGTCGCTGGGCGCGACGCGCGGCGACGGCACCACCGGCGAGAACATCACCGAGAACATCAAGACGATCGCCACCGTGCCGAAGAAGCTGCAGGGCCGCGGCTGGCCCGACGTGCTGGAGGTGCGCGGCGAGGTCTATCTGGAGCACAAGGGCTTCTTCGCCCTCAACAAGGAGCGCGAGAAGGAGGGTGAGCCGATCTTCGCCAACCCGCGCAACGCCGCCGCCGGCTCGCTGCGCCAGCTCGATGTCAGCATCACCGCCTCGCGCCCGCTCAAGTTCTTCGCCTATGCGCTCGGCGAGATCAGCAAGCCTTTCGCCAAGACCCATTCCGAGATCCTGAAGCACCTTAGGGAGTGGGGTTTCGCGGTCAATCCGAAGAGCCGGCTCCGCCACGGTGTCGACGCGGTGCTCGCCTATCACCGCGAGCTCGCCAACGAGCGCGCGGACCTGCCCTATGACATCGATGGCGTCGTCTACAAGGTGAACGACATCGACCTGCAGGAGCGGCTCGGCATGGCGACCAGGGCGCCGCGCTGGGCGATCGCGCACAAATTCCCGGCCGAGCAGGCGCGGACGAAGCTTCTCGACATCATCATCCAGGTCGGTCGCCAGGGTTCGCTGACGCCGGTCGCGGTGCTGGAGCCGATCACGGTGGGCGGCGTGGTCGTGCAGCGGGCGACGCTCCACAACGAGGACGAGATCGCCCGCAAGGACGTCCGCGTCGGCGATACCGTCATCGTGCAGCGCGCCGGCGACGTCATCCCGCAGATCGTTGCCGCGGTGCCGGAGAAGCGGCCGCGCGGC
>DATKPX010000100.1:0-6983 GCA_035523855.1 Allostellaceae bacterium | reverse complement strand
GCCGCCTCGGCGACGCGCGGCGCGCTCGGTTGCCTCAGGTCGGTGTCGGTCATGGCCGGAATCTAGCATGAGCCGGCGGGAGGCGGCATCGAAATCTTCACACAAGTGAAAATTCGTGCCATAAATTTCATGGAGCCGATGGGCATGGGCTCGAAGGGGGCGATCATGGCGGCGCAGTACGACGCGATCATCATCGGCGCGGGGCACAACGGCCTGGTCTGCGGCAGCTACCTGGCGAAATCCGGCCTCAAGATCCTGGTGCTGGAGCGCCGGCACGTGATCGGCGGCGCCGCGGTCACCGAGGAATTCACGCCGGGCTTCCGCACCTCGGTCTTCTCCTACGTGATGAGCCTGCTGCACCCGCGCGTCATCGCCGATCTGGAGCTGCACAAGTTCGGCCTCCAGGTGCTGCCGGCGAACGATCTCTTCTGCCCGCTCTACGGCGACGACTACATCATCTTCAGCGACGACGTGAAGAAGACCCAGGCGCAGTTCGCGCGCTTCTCCAAGCACGACGCCGAGATCTATCCCGCCTTCGACGCCTATCTGCAGGAGGCGACGGCGATCGTGCGCAAGCTGCTTTTCGAGACGCCGATCGATCCGACGAAGCGCGACTGGAAGACCTTCAAGGACGGCGCGAGCTTCCTCTGGCGCTACCGCAAAGTGGGCCGCAAGGCCTATCGCATCGTCGATCTCCTGACCCAGAGCGCCTACGACTATCTCTCCGGCTGGTTCGAGAGCGACATCATCAAGGCGATCCTCGCCTATTACGCCTCGATCGGCACTTTCGCCGGGCCGAAATCGCCGGGCTCCGCCTACGTCATCATGCATCACATCATGGGCGAGCATGCCGGCGCCGGTGGCTGGGGCTTCATCCGCGGCGGCATGGGCGCCATCACCCAGGCGATCGCCGCCTCCGGCGCGCGCTTCGGCCTCGAGGTGCTGACCGATGCGCCGGTCGCCGAGGTCAAGGTGGTGAACGGCCGCGCCACCGGCGTCCGCCTGCAGGACGGCCGCGAATTCTCCGCCAAGGCCGTCATCGCCAATGCCAGCGCCAAGGTGCTGTTCCAGAAGCTGGTCTCGCCCAGCCTGCTGCCGGCTGAGTTCAACGCCGACATCGAGCGCTTCCGCACCTTCTCCACCGCGTTCAAGATCAACGTCGCCGCCGAGGCGCCGCCGCGCTACCGCGCCTTCGACAAGGCCAAGGCCGGCTTCGACTATCCCACCTACGTCCATATCGGGCCGGACATCGATTATCTCGAGCGCGCCTACGACGACGCCAAATACGGCTGGTACTCCAGCAAGCCCTTCGTGACGCCGGTGGTGCCGACCATCGTCGACGACACGCTGGCGCCCAAGGGCAAGCACGTGGTCAACCTGTTCGGCGGCCACGCCCCCTATCGCCTGAAGAACGGCGACTGGGCCCATGAGCGGCAGAATTTCGTCAAGAACGTCATGGGCGTGATGAACGAGTTCGCGCCGGGCTTCTCCGACCAGGTGACCGACATGCAGGTGCTGCTGCCGCCCGACATCGAGGAGATCGTGGCGCTGCCGCAGGGCCACATCTTCCACGGCGAGCTTTCGCCGGATCAGCTCTTCTTCCAGCGGCCGGCGCCGCACTATGCCGATTACCGCACGCCGATCGGCGCGCTCTACCAGTGCGGCTCCTCCGTCCATCCCGGCGGCGGCGTCTCCGGCATTCCCGGCTACAATGCCGCCCGCGAGATTTTGAAGGACTGGCCGGCGCTGAAGCGGCTATCCGCCTGAGCGGGCTTTCTCGCGCGCGAGCTCCGCGGCGAGAAAGCCGGGCGCCGGCTGCGGCACCACCCGCCGCGTCTGCAGGATCGTATAGGGCTGGAAGAGGCCGGCGCGGCTGTAGGGCTCCTCGGCGAGGAAGCGATCGAGCGCGGCGCGGTCGCTGAGCTCCACCATCATCAGGCTGCCGACCATGCGGCCGCCATCGTCGAGCAGCGCGCCGCCATAGCGGAACTTGTCTTCGTGCTCGACGACGAATTGCAGATGCGCCGCCCGGTTGCGCCGCCGCACCTCGGCGCCGTCGCCGGGACGGTCGATCCCCATCAGGACGAAAAGCATGGCGGTGCTCCCTTGCGGCATCAGACGGCGAAGGGGCAGAGCCCGCCGTCCACCAGCAGGTTCTGCGCGGTGATGTAGGCGGCCTGCCGGCTGCAGAGGAAGGCGCAGGCGGCGCCGAACTCCTCGGGATCGCCGGCGCGGCCCATCGGCACCTTGGCGATGAGCTTGTCGGCGGTGGCGCCGAGCTCGCGGATGCGCTCGGTTGCGATGGTGCCGGGCAGCAGGTTGTTGATGGTGACGTTGCTCGCCGCCACCTGGCGCGCCACGCCGGCGACATAGCCGGTGAGCGCGAGCCGCGTCGCGTTGGAGAGATCGAGCTGCTGCACCGGGAGACGCACGGTGAGCGAGGTGATGTTGACGATGCGGCCGAAGCCGCGGCCGACCATCCCGTCCACTGCGGCGCGGATCAGCTCGACGGCGGAGAGGAAGTTCGCCTGCAGCGCCTCGATCCACTGGGCCAGCTCGACATCGCGGAAATCCATGCTGGGCGGCCCGCCGGCATTGGTGACGAGGATGTCGGGCTCGGGGCAGGCGGCGAGCGCGTGGCGCCGTCCGGCCTCGGTGCTGATATCGGCGAGCGCGGTCGCCGGCAGCACGCCGGTCTCCGCCTCGACCCGCGCCGCGGCCAGGGTGAGCGTCTCGCGCCGCCGCGATGCCAAGGTCACCGCCACCCCCTCGCGCGCCAGCGCCTGCGCGCAGGCGAAGCCCAATCCGCGCGACGCGCCGCAGACCAGCGCGCGACGTCCCTTGATGCCGAGGTCCATGGCTATTGCACTCCCTGGAAACCACTTTCGTCCGCGATCTGCCGCGCGAGCACCAGACGCTGGATCTCCGAGGCGCCCTCGTAGATCTTGCAGACGCGGACGTCGCGATAGATCCGCTCGACCGGGAAATCGCCGAGATAGCCGTAGCCGCCATGGATCTGCATGGCGTTGGAGCACACCTTCTCCGCCATCTCGGTGGCGAAGAGCTTCGCCATCGAGGCCTCCTTGAGGCAGGGCAGCGCGGCATCGCGCAGCATCGCCGCGCGCAGCACCAGCAGCTCCGCCGCCTGCAGCGAGGTCGCCATATCCGCCAGCATGAAGCCCACCGCCTGGTGCTCGATGAGCGGCTTGCCGAAGGTGCGGCGCTCCTTCGCATAGGCGAGCGCGGCGTCATAGGCGGCGCGCGCCATGCCGGTGGACTGGGCGGCGACGCCGATGCGGCCGCCCTCGAGGTTGCCGAGCGCGATCTTGAGGCCTTCGCCCTCCGCGCCCAGGAGCTGATGCGCCGGCACCACGCAATCCTCGAGCACGATCTGGCAATGATCGGTGGAGCGCTGGCCCATGGTGTGCTCCACCTTGCCGACGCGATAGCCCGGCGTCTCCGTCGGAACGATGAAGGCGGAGATGCCGCGTTTGCCGGCGGCGGGATCGGTCACCGCGAAGACGATGGCGATATCGGCCGTCCTGCCCGCGGTGATGAACTGCTTGACGCCGTCGAGGATGAAGGTGTCGCCCTCGCGCCGCGCCCGCGTCCTGATCGCCGCCGCGTCGGAGCCGGCTTCCGGCTCGGTGAGGCAGAAGGCGCCGAGCTGCCGGCCCTCGGCCAGCCGGCGCAAAAAGCGCTCCTGCTGGGCGGGCGTGCCGAATTTCAGGATCGGATAGCAGGCGAGCGCGTTGTGCACCAGGAACGCGGTCGAGGCGGCGCCGTCGGCGGCCGCCACCTCCATCACTGCCAGCGCATAGGAGACGTGATCGGCGCCGGCGCCGCCGAGCGCCGCCGGCACCAGCATGCCGAGGAGGCCGAGCGCGCCCATCCCGGCGAAGGCCTCGCGCGGGAAGCGCGGGTTGCGGTCGCGCTCGGCGGCGGTCGGCGCCAGCTCGCGGGCGGCGAAGCGCCGCGCCGTCTCGCGGATCTGCCGCTGTCTTTCCGTCAACATCGCCGCGATGATGCAGCCGCGCCGCCGACGGGTATTGGCGAAAATTGAGGGCGGCGCGGCGCCGGTTGACAGGGGGAGAGCCCGACCCTCAGATGGCGGCGAAAGGAGCTCGCGTGGCGCGCACCGATCTCAGGAACAGGACCCAGTACTGGTGGGACCGGCACGTGCCCGGCCTCAGCCTGCTGCAGGCGGATTTCACCACCCATCAGTATCCGCCGCACAGCCACGAGGCCTTCGTCATCGCGGTCACCGAGACCGGCGGCTCCGTCATCAAGAGCCGCGGC
Organism: Allostellaceae bacterium; assembly: GCA_035523855.1. Taxonomy (GTDB): domain Bacteria; phylum Pseudomonadota; class Alphaproteobacteria; order ATCC43930; family CGMCC-115725; genus DASZHJ01. The sequence goes on along the minus strand of DATKPX010000100.1, from coordinate 2,684 downwards.
CGGGTAGAGGAGGCGCATGCCTCCCGCCTGTTCGTCTTCAATCCGGCGGAGCCCCATGCCGGCTGGATGGGACGCAGCCGCCGTTGGCGCTACCGCTCGCTCTATCTGGAGCGCGCCGCCATCGCCGAGCTCGCCGACGGCCTCGGCATCGAGGAAGTGCCGTATTTCACCCGCAACCTCTTCGCCGACGCCGATCTCGTCGAAGGCTTTCTCGCGCTGCATCGCGCGCTCGAAGCAGGCCGCGACATCTTTCGTGAGCGCGAGCTGCTCGTCGGCACCTTCGGCACCCTCTTCCGGCGCCACGGCAGCGGCGGCGGCCGCATCGCGCCGGCGCCCGACGACACCGCGCGCTTCCGCAAGGCCATCGCGCTCATGGAAGCGCGCCACGGCGAGCCGCTGCGCCTGGAAGCGGTGGCCGCCGAGGTCGATCTCTCGGTGTTCCAGCTCATCGGCCTCTTCAAGCGCATGGCCGGACTGACGCCGCACGCCTATCTGACGCAGCTCCGCCTCGATGCCGCCTGCCGCGGTCTCCGCGGCGGCCAGCCACCGGCCGAGGTCGCGGCTTCCGCCGGCTTCTACGACCAGAGCGCCCTCAACCGCAATTTCAAGCGCATCTACGGGATCACGCCGCTGCAATTCGCCCGCGCCGCCCGGCACTAGCCTTTCAATTTTTGCCAATACGGCGCGTCGGCACCACGTCAATGTGGCGAGTCTTATCCCCTGCTTTGAGGCCGCCGATGGCGCATCTCTTCTGTCACGAGAATCCGGAAACCCTGAGCCTGGAGACGATGGTCGCCGACGCGAGGCCAGGCCGCGTCGCGCTCGCGCAATCGCCGTTCTATCCCGGCGGCGGTGGCCAGCCGGCGGACAAGGGCGTGCTGCGCTGGTCCGGCGGCGAAGCGCGGGTGGTGGGGTTCGAGGAGGAAGGCGATCGGCTCTGGCATCTCCTCGACAGCCAGGCGGAGCTATCCGGCGCGGTCGAGGCCGCGGTCGATCCCAGCTTCCGCCAGACCATGCGCCGGCTCCACACCGACACGCACATTCTGAACGCGCTGGTGTTCCAGGCCTTCGACGGCGCCCTGGTGACCGGCGTGCAGATGTACGAGGACGGCACCGCGCGGATGGATTTCGACCTGCCCGGCGCCGACAACGAAAAGCTGCGCGCGCTGGAGGCCCCGATCAACGACGTGATCCGTAGGGATCTGCCGGTGAGTTTCGTCTATGTGCCGATGGAAGCGGCGCAGGCGGAGCACGGCCTCATCCGCAGCCGCTCGGTGGCGCCGCCGCCGACGCCCGACGGCAAGGTCCGCATCGTCGAGATCGCCGGCCTCGACCGCCAGGCCTGCGGCGGCACCCACCTCGCCGGTACCGGCGCCTCGCCGCCGCTCAAGATCCTCAAGATCGACAACAAGGGCCGGCACAACCGGCGCGTCAGGATCGGGCTGGTCGGCACATAGGCCCTCTTCCCCCTATCGCAGCGGAGAGGGGCAAGCAGAGCAGGTTCAATGATCCAGCATCTTCGCCCGCACGCCCCGTAGGTGGCCGCGGATGGCGCGCTTGGCGGTCTCGGTGTCGCGAGCGATGAGCGCCTCGGCGATGCGGCGGTGCTCCTCCTGGTATTTCTTCCACTTGGCGGGATCGGTGCTCTGGCGCTTGATGCGGCCCCAGGCGGCATTCTGGCGCACCGCGCGCACCGCCTCGTAGAGCCCGACGATGAGGCGGTTGTGGGTGGCGGCCACCAAGAGCTGGTGGAAGCGCCGGTCCCAGTGCTCGAACTCCTCCCAGCGGCGGGCGGCGTCGCCCTCCTCGACGCAGTGCATGAGCTCGCGGAGATCGCCGTCGCTCGCATGCAGCACGATGGCGTCGGCGAGGCCGGGCTCCAGCGCCAGGCGGAACTCCATCAACTCCGCCGGGCTCGCATCGGCGAGGGGCGCGGCATCGTTCCGTGCCGGCGCGCGCACGAAAGTGCCGCGGCCCACATGGCGGGTGATCTTGCCGACCTTGTCGAGCTCTGCCAGCACCGCGCGCACCACGTTGCGCGAGGCGCCGAACTGCCGCGCCAGCTCGCGCTCGGTGGCGAGCCGCTCGCCCGGCCTGAGCCGACCCTCGTCGATGTGGCGCTCCAGCACCGCGCGGAGCTGATCGACCAGGCGCCGCGCCCGCGCGCGGCGGGTCTGGGAGGCGCTCGCATAGGGAAAACTCTCGCTCATGGAGGCTCCGTCGTCCTTCTTCCCGTGATTCTAGCGCGACGCTGCTTCTGAACCAATCACGGACCAATATGCGGCTGCGCAAAATCCCGGCAAGCGATATTTGGCGGCGAAAACGCCGAATCATGACTTTTCAGCGACGAATTCCCTGTGCCAATATCGAACCAATCTCGCCGTCGCATTCAGGCGGCGGGCTCTCGCGAAGAAGGGGAATCCGATGAGGCAGATCCGCAGCTCCCTGTCACGCCGTGCGCTTCTCAAGGGCGCGGGCATCGCCTCGGTCGCGGCGCTCGCCGCGCCGCTGCCGCTGCGCGCGCAATCGAAGGGGCCGCTGGTCTTCGCCACCTGGGGTGGGAGCTGGGAAAAGGCGATGCGCGAGGCCTGGTTCGATCCCTTCACCAAGAAGACCGGCATTCCCGTCACCAGCGTCGGCGGCAACACCTACGGCAAGTTCCGCGCCATGGTGGAATCCGGCAG
>DATKPX010000099.1:0-2615 GCA_035523855.1 Allostellaceae bacterium | reverse complement strand
AGCGCATCGTGGAAGCGGCCGTTCCATTCCACCAGCCGGTCCACTCCGCGGCCGCTGCGCGCCGCCTCCGTCCCGCGCTGCAAAATATCCTGGAGCCGCGCCAGCATGGCGGAATCGCGTCGTCGTGCGGCGAGCCGCGCGTTCAAGCCCTCGAGGGCGGCGCGCACCTCCACCATCTCGTGGGCGGCCTCCGGACCGAGCGCCGCAACCGCCGCGCCGCGCCGCGCGGTGACGTCGATCAGCCCCTCGGACGCCAGCGCTCGGAGCGCCTCGCGCACGGGATTGCGCGACACGCCGAAATCCTGCGCCAGGCGATCCTCGACCAGACGCTGGCCGGGCTTGTAGCGGCCGTCGAGAATGGCGCGGCGGATCTCCTGGGCGACGAGATCGCGGAGCGGCGCATGCTGGCCGCCGAGCGACGCGGGCTCGCCCTTTCCGTCGTGTCCGGCCCTTTCCGCCGGTCCGGCCGTCACGGTCATGCAGAGCTCTCCACGGCGCCATTGCCCTGGCCGGATTGTATACAGAAAGCCCCCGTTCTGGTATTCCTTTAGGCATAGACCTGCGCTCTCGAGAAGCGCTCTCTGCTGCCGGACCCGCCCGTCGGCGAGGTCTGCATGCGCGGGAATTCACCCCGGACTTCATCAACGGCGCGACACGACTCTTGCCTCACCGACCTGCGCTTCTTGGCCGGCACTTCCTCGGCATCATCGCCGCCGCGGCGCTTCTGCTCGCAAGCGGAGGCGCCGCACGCGCCGCCAGCTACCTCGCGCGCTGTCCATCCGCCGCCGGCGAGCCCACCCTGAGCGTCGACGCGAAAGCGCCGAATGCGCCTGGCTGCAAGGCAGTGGCGCTTCCGGTCGACGCGAGCTCGGTGCTCGCGGTGGTGCCGGCGCCGCGCCGTCCCGCCGATGCGCCGCCGCCAGAGACGATCATCGTGTCAGGCACCCAGGGCAAAGCGGGATACGCCATCCGCGAGATTGCGATGGCGCCGGCCTCGCTCAATGCGCCGCCGCCCTATCTGGTACCCGGCGTCGATTTTCGCGCCGTCGCCAGCATGGGCGTGATCGGCCCGCTCGGCCGCGCCACCCTCAGCGAGGACGGCGATCAGACCGTGCTCGAGTGCACGGCGGGCAGCGAGCGCGCGGGCCTCAGCTTCGCCACCACGCGCATGCCGCCGATCCCCGGCATGGCGATCCACGTCGTGCACGTCGCCGAGGATACCTTTCGCCTGGTCGTCGCGAGTCCGGGCTCGCCGGCCAGCCAGGAGCCGCGGCCGCTCGCGAAGCTCAAAGCGGCGGACAGCGCCACCGAGGCGCATGTCCCGCTGCCGCCGGGTCTCGCGGCCGACACACCCCTCGACTTCGCGGTGCTGTGTCCGCCGGCGGGCGGGCGCCTGGCGCTGAGCGAGATCTCGCTCGAGGCCAAGACCTCGGCGCCGACGGACCGGGCAGCATGGATTCACAACGATGCCGCCTGGGAGAATGGCGCCACGCAGCTCTTCAGCTACGCGCAGCGCTGGGGCCTGACGCAGATCGCCATCCATGTGCCCAGCAGCGGCGGCGCGGTCGCCGACCCGCAGGCGCTGGCGGGCTTCGTCACCGCGGCGAGCGCGCATGGGCTGGCGGTCTGGGCGCTCGTCAGTGATGGCGGCGGGGACGCGGGTACCAGCGACATCGGCGCGGCGCTCGCGGACTACAACGGCGCGGTGCCGCCGGAGGCGCAGGTGAAAGGCGTGGAGGTCGAGCTGCGCTCCACCGGTCTCTGGTCCTATGTGCCGGATCCGGAAGCAGTGGCGCTCGGCTTCATCGCTCGGCTCGAGCGGCTGAAGCCGACGCTCGGCGTGCCGCTGGCGGCGGTGGTGCCGGCGTGGTTCCCGACCAACGCCGCGGTCGCCGAGCGCCTGGCGGCGACACTCGACCGCATGACCGTGGTCACCGACCACACCGATCCCATCGATATCCGCCGGGCCGTCGCGCGCTTTCTCGCCTGGGGAACGCGGCTCAACCGAAGGGTGAATGTGGCGCTCGAGGCGGGACCACTCAGCGACGGCGAGCGTGGCAGCTTTGTGCGCGCGGAGACGGGCGAGCTGTGGCTCGTTTCAGTCGCCGGCGACCCCGCCCTCCTCCTCCTCAAGGAGCCGGCGAGCGATTTGCCGGGCGCTGCTTTTCGCCAGGACGACGTGGCTCCGGTGCCGGCGCAGAGCCGCAGCTTTATCGGCCGACGCGCCGAGCTGCGCGAGACACTGGCGCCGCTCGGCCGCACGCTCGGCGCGTGGCCGTCCTTCGGCGGTTTCGCCTTCGATGGGTTGTTTGCCGGTCACGAATGATCGCGGTCGTCTGCAGGTTACGGCACCGTGATCTCGCAGTGCAACATTTGCGCTGTCGCAACATATACTATGCAACACCTGTTGGATTCTCGACGGATGCCATGAGATCGCAACGTTTGTTTCCAAATGTTGCTTGACTTTGAAATAGGAAACCCGCCTAGTATCGCCACAATCGACGTTTTGGCGCGAGCTTGCCAGCGTCGCCCGCTTGCGGGCCTCCGCTTCAAGTCACTCCCCAAATCCAGATTGTTTACGCTCGGACGAGAATGCGTCCGGTCGTTCTGGCATT
>DATKPX010000098.1:0-3439 GCA_035523855.1 Allostellaceae bacterium | reverse complement strand
CGGCACCACGCCGACGCCCACCGTCAGCGACCAGACCACCGGCGGCGCCCTCGGCCCCAACCTCGCGCAGAGCGTGATCTGCGTCGCGCTCAGCTTCGAGGGCTATCTCAACGCCTCCGTCGCCGGCGGCGTTCCGACCTCGGTCAGCCGCGCCAACGTCGACGGCACCAGCGACAGCTATGGCGGCGGCTCGGGGCGGAAATCCGCCAACGCCACCGTCACCACGGCGAATGACGGCAACTCCACCCACGCGCTCCGCGCCAGCGTCGCGGTGGTGAACGGCGCCTCGGCCTACGCCTGGTTCTGGGGCGCCGCCGGCTCCGAGCTGCTGGGCGCCATCACCACCATCAACTCGGTGCTGATCACCGCGCCCGCCACCGGCACCCCAACCGCGGCCTCGCTGCCGGCCGCCGACAACAGCGTCAACTCCCTGGTCTTCGACGGGTTGCTGACGCAGATCCAGCTCGCGGGCTCCAACAGCTATATCGCCACCATGCCCACGGGCACGCCCGGCACCGGCACGCCGCTCACCGCCGACGGCGCCGGCGGCATCGTCGAGATCGACCAGGCGCTCAAATCCTTCTGGGACAATTTCCGCCTGTCGCCGGACCTGCTGCTGGTGAGCTCGCAGGAGCTCCTCAACATCACCCGCAAGGTGATCGCCGGCGGCGGCGCGCCGCTCTTCCGCTTCAACCTCGACAACCAGCAGGGCGCGACCGGCGCGGTGACGGCGACCGCAGGATCCATCGTCGGCAGCTATCTCAACAAGTACACCATGAGCGGCGGGCAGCTGGTGCAGATCATGCTGCACCCGAACGTGCCGCCCGGCACCATCGTCTTCTTCAGCCGGACGATTCCGTACCCGCTCTCCAACGTCGCCAACATCCTGCAGATGAAGATGCGGCAGGACTACTACCAGCTCGAATGGCCGATGCTGACGCGGCAGTACCAGTACGGCGTCTACGCCGACGGCGTGCTGCAGAACTACTTCCCGCCCGCCTTCGGCATCATCCGCAACATCGCCAACGGCTAGCGCCACAGGTGCCCGCGCGGCGGCCTGCGGGCCCACGCGTGCGCGCACCGGAGCGGGCGGCGTCCTCCCCCGCCGCCCGCTCCTCGCTGCGTCCGGCTTCATCGGCAGGTGTCAGCCATGCAGGTCCGCGTTCATCGTCTGTGGCCGCGGCGGATGGCGGACGGCTCGCTGCCGCTGGGTCTCAGCGCGGATGAGGAGGGGCTCTGTCTTGCCGGCCGGTGCCGTCTCGTCGGCGCCGCCGTCGATCGCCAGGGCCGGAAGTTCTATCGGGCACGGGCCGCCGGCGAGATCGGCGCGCTGCTGAGCGCCGGCTATGGCGTTCTGGTGAGCGGAGCGAGGCTAGGCCGCCCGCTCGGGCAGATCGCCGGGCACATGACGCGAGGGGCGTGGTCGCACGCCAGCATCGCCGCCGTGCAGCTGGGCCTCCCCGACCTCAGGGACCAGCAGGCCGCGATGCAGGTGCTCGCGGCAGACGAGCTTCTCAAATGGAACCCGGCGCTGCACCCGCGCTGGCCCGCCGGCGTGCGCGCGGGCGGCCGGTTCCAGCCGGCGAGCGGCGGCGGTGGCGGATTGCTGACGCCTGTCAGCGACGTCACGCCGGACCCGCGGCACGTGACGCTGCCCGACGGGGACTACCGGCCGGATCTCAAGGACCTGGTGGAGCGTATCGCCAACGCAGGGCCGGAGGACGAGGCGGCGCTGCGGCAGGAGATCAACGAGAAGTATGCCGACGTCGGAGATAGCGGCGGAGCGACGGCGCTCCATGCCGCGCTCAGCGCCGCTGTCGACCTGGGCTCCGATCTCCAGGCCCGACAGGAGATCCTCGAATGGGCCGCCCATTATGCGCGCGGGAATCCCGAGGATATGGGAGCGGTCCAGGCGATGCTGGGCGAGGCCGCCCTGGGCGCGCTCGGCGTGCGGGGGACCGCGCGCAGCGGCAGCGGGGCGCGGTTTGCCGACCAGGGCAGGCTGAACGATCATTTCGCCAAGCACGGGAGCGATTTCGGCGCCACCAGCGCCGGCGAGTACGAGCGGCAGGCGGATTCCTTCTTAACCGGTCCGCGAGGACCGGATACGCTGGAGAAGATTCGCACGAGCAATGGAGACATCGTCCGGTTCAATCCGAAAACCGACGAGTTCGGCGTGATCTCCCGGGAAGGCAAGATAAGGACCTACTATCGCGCCGATCCGGCGGAGCACGGCTACCCCACCAATCTCGACTACTTCAACGCGCAGTGATCCCATGGCTCAGACCTTCACCTGTCCCGTATGCGGGTTTCCCGGACTTACGGAGCCCGCCTATGACAAGTTCGGAGCTCCGACTTTCGAGATCTGTCGTTGCTGCGGCGTCGAGTTCGGGTACCAGGATGCCCGCAGGTCCCACGAGGAGCTGCGCCGCAAATGGATCGCGGAGGGCATGAAGTGGCATTTGGCGCCGGCTCCCTCTGGTTGGGATCCGGTGGCGCAACTCGCGAAGGCAGGGTTTGGATCGTCGGGGTAGCACGGCAGCTATTCTGGTGACCGAGACGCCAGGGCGCCTTTCGGCGCCCTTTTCTTTTCCAGACGAACGGGTGGCAGCGATGAAGATGAAGGCGCCGGCGGGATGCCGGCAGGTCTCCCATGACGGCCGCGTCTACGAGATGGATGCGGAGGGTCTCGTCGAGGTGCCTGATGCCGGGCGTGACGAGCTCGAGGCGCACGGCTTCGTCCGCGTCGTCGAGCCGCGGCCCCGCGCGCCGGCGCGCTCGCGCAAGCCGCGGGAGTAGAGGCCGATGGCCGAGGGCGACCTCACCAGCCTCGCCAACGTCAAGGCATGGTTCGCGCCGCCGCTCACGGCGACGACGGACGATGCCCTGCTGCAGCGGCTCATTACCGCGGCGAGCGGCTTCATCCTGACCTGGCTCGACCGCGATCTCGCCGAGCAGAGCTACAGCGAGATCCGCGACGGCACCGGCGGACGCCGCCTGGCGTTCGCCCATACGCCGGTGACCGCGGTGACGTCGCTCGCGATCGATGGCGTCGCCATGGCACCGATGCCGGACGCGACGTCGCCGGGCTACGGCTTTACCGCGACGCAGCTCCTGCTGCGCGGGCATGCCTTCAACCGTGGCATCCGGAACGTCGCGGTCACCTATACGGCGGGTTACCCGGCGCCGCCGCCCGAAGTGGAGCAGGCCTGCATCGAGCTGGTGGTGCTCCGCTATCGCGAGCGCGAGCGCATCGGCCACGTCTCGAAGTCGCTTGCCGGCGAGACCGTCGCCTTCAGCCAGAAGGACATGAGCGACGACATCAAGACCATCCTCTCCGTCTATCGCCGGGTCGCGCTGCCATGATCGACGGTCAAATCCTCGGTGGCGATGCGATCGCCGATCGCCTCGCGGCGCTGCCAGGCGCGGTCCGCGAGGG
>DATKPX010000097.1:0-7728 GCA_035523855.1 Allostellaceae bacterium | reverse complement strand
CGGAGAAATCCGGCACCTACACCTATTTCACCCAGTACCTGCAGCTCTTCACCGAGCCGATTCCGCGCATCCTGTGGTCCGGCAAGCCCTTCGGGCCGCCGATCCAGTGGGTGAACCTGAATGACTACGGCAACTGGATCGGCTGGACGCTGTCGCTGGTGGGCGACGGCTGGATGAGCGGCGGCTGGCTCGGCGTGATCATCACCATGCTGGTCGTCGGCTACATCAACGCCCGGGCGCATCGCTGGTTCTGGCGCGGCGACGTCACGCATTTCAAGCTGCTCTGCTATTGCACCTTCGTGCCGCTGACCCTGCAGTGGTACCGCGACGGCGGCATCACGATCTTCAAGTTCGTGCTGATGGCGGTGATGCCGGTGATCCTGTGGCGGGTGCTGATCCGCATCCTCGGCCGCTCCGCCCGCACCAGCGGCGGCTACGAGCCCGGCTACGGCCAGGCCATCGGAGCCCCCGCCAGCCGACCCGTCATCGGACCGCCGGCGCAGCGGCTCTGAAGCAGCCAGCGGGTCCCCGTTGAAGCCGGTCGCCGTTTTCGTCTGGGACTATCTCGGTCCCTACCACGTCGACCGGCTGACGGCCGCCGGCGCGGCGCTCGCCGAGACCCATCGGGTGGTTGCCGTCGAGATCGCCGGCTCCAGCGAGACCTACGCCTGGAGCCAGACCGGCGCCATTCCCGGCGTCGAGCGCGTGACGCTGTTCCCCGGCGGCGCCGCCGAGACGCTGCCGTGGTGGCGCGTGCTGCCGGCCTTCCTGCGGCTCTGCTGGGGCCTCGACGCGCGGCACGTCTTCCTCTGCAACTACAACCGGCCGGAATACTGGCTGCTGGCGATCGCGCTCAGGCTCTGGGGCCGGCGCGCCTATGTGATGTTCGAATCGAAGTTCGACGACTATCCGCGCCAGCTCTGGCGCGAGCTCCTCAAGGCGTTCTTCTTCCTCCCCTACAATGGCGGCATCGTCGGCGGCACGCGCTCGCGCGACTATCTGCGCTGGTTCGGTTTCCGGCCGCGGCAGATCGCGCTCGGCTACGACACGGTGTCGATGGAGCGCGTGCGCCAGCTCGCCGCCGCGCCGCCGGCGCCCGACGGCGCGCCCTTCCCCCAGCGCCACTTCGTCATCGTGGCGCGGCTGGTGCCGAAGAAGAACGTGGCGATGGCCCTCGAGGCCTATGCCCGCTATTGCCGCACGGTCGGCCCCTCGGCGCGCGAGCTGCACATCTGCGGCTCCGGGGCGCTGGAGAGCGCGCTCGAGCAGCGGGCGCGGGAGCTCGGCCTCACCAAGGCGGTGTTCCGCGGCTTCATCCAGGCGCCTGACATCGCGCGCACCCTGGCAATGAGCCTGGCGCTCATCCTGCCGAGCACCGAGGAGCAATGGGGGCTGGTGGTGAACGAGGCGCTCGCCATGGGCCTGCCGGTGCTGTGCTCGTCCAACGTGGGCGCGCGCGACCTGCTGGTGCGGACCGAGGTCAACGGCTTCGTCTTCGAGCCGGAGAATGCCGAGGGGCTGGCGCGGCTGATGCAGCGCCTGGGCGATGACGAGGCGCTCTGGCGGCGGCTCGCCGAGAGCTCGCGCCGCCTGGCGCCGCTGGCGGACGTCAAGCATTTCGGCAGCGCCGCCGCGCGTCTGGTGGGGCCGCCGGCGCGCGAGGCGCCCGGCCTCGAGGACGCGCTCAGCATGGACGCGCCCTGATGGCGGCCGGCGGCTCGCCACGGCCGGTGCAGGATCTCAAATCCTTCCGGCTGCCGCCGGGCTTCCGCGGCCGGAGCGCGCTCTGGGTGCAGCTCTGGTGGATCGCCGAGGCGCTGCTGTTCGGCCCCTCGCCGCAGGTCGCCTATGCGTGGCGGCGCTGGCTGCTGCGGCAGTTCGGCGCCAGGCTCGGCGAGGGCGTGATGCTGCGGCCCTCGGTGCGGACCACATATCCCTGGAAAGTGACCATCGGCGATCATGCCTGGGTCGGCGACAACGTGGTGCTCTACAGCCTCGGCGAGATCACCATCGGCGCCAACGCGGTGGTGTCGCAGAATTCCTACCTCTGCGCCGGCGCCCATGACTATGCGCAGCCGGACTTCCCGATCTTCGCCAAGCCGATCCGCATCGAGCCCGAGGCTTGGCTTGCCGCCGACGTCTTCGTGGCGCCCGGCGTCACCGTCGGCCGCGGCGCGGTGGTGGGCTCGCGCAGCAGCGTCTTCGCCGACCTGCCGCCGATGATGGTTTGCTTCGGCTCGCCGGCGAAGCCGATCCGGCCGCGGCTTCCCGGCGACGCGGCCGCCTCAGCGCGCCCCTGAGAGCCGCGCCAGCATTTCCTCGAAGGAACGCTCGGACTCCTCGCACGCGCTCTGCGCCGAGCGGCGGGCGGCGCGGGCGCTGGCGGCGAGCGCGGCGGGATCGGCGCTCCAGCCGGCGAGGCGCTCGCGGGCGGCGGCGATGAAATCGGCGCCGACCGGAACCGCGCTGCCGCAGCTCTCGGGCAGGTCGCCGGCAACGCAGCCGCGGGCAAAGGCGATGACCGGCGCGCCGAAGGAGAGCGCCTCGAAAACGACGTTGGGCTGCGCCTCGAACCTGTAGCGGGTCGGAAAGACGAAGACGTCGATGTCGGCGAAGAACCGCGTCTTCGCCTCGCCGTAGACCGGGCCGCGGTAGTCGAGATCGGCGCCGAGCTCGGCCGCAGCCGCGGCGATTGCCGCGGCCGCCGCATCGGTTGCCGCCGGTCCCGCCAACACGCCGCGGACGCGGATCCCCGCCGCCTTGAGCGCCCGCAGCAATCCCAGGAAGTCGTCGAGGCCCTTCTCGGCGGAGAGGTTGCTCATATGGCCGAGGCGCAGCAGGCCCGCCACCGGCGGCGTCCGCTCGCGCCCGAGGTTGTCGCGGATGTAGAAGGCGTTGGAGACGATCATGCCGTTGCGCGGGCCGTACTGCGCCTCGAAGCGCCGCTGCATCACCGCGCAGAGGAAGATGTGCAGCGCCTTGGGCCCGGCGAAGCGCACCAGGAGGCTCATCAGCGCCGAGCGCTCCTCGATATAGGCGAAGGAGTGATGGTGGATGGCGATCCCGTAGCCGGCAAGCCGCGCGATCCCCGCCTGCAGCACGGTGAAGAGCAGCCCGCCGGCGCCGGCCGCCGGCAGGTAGGTGAGCCGCGCGCCGGCGGTGACGCCGCGCAGCAGCGCGAGCCCGCCGCGGATCTCGCGCCAGACCCGCCGCGCATAGTAGACCGGCGAGCGGCGCGGCGACCCCGGCGAGGTATCGACCACCCGCAGCCGGCAACGGCCGCGCAGCCGGTCGGTGATGATCTTGGTATTCTCCGAGAACCCGTGGGTCGGCGGCGGCAGCGGGCCGATGGCCACAACCAGAGACGGCATCACCCCCACTCCGCTCCCTTCCCGCGATTCGTCCCGCCGCCGCTGCGCCCCCGGAGCGGCGGCGCCAGCTTAACCTTTCTGAATCCGGGACGACAGCTTGCCCGGCATTCGTTGCGAATCGATAAGCCCATGATGTTCAGCCCGCCGACAACGCGCTAGCATGGCGAGAGGGGCGAGGGGATGAAGACGGAAGCGACATCGAGGGGCGTCGGGGTGCGTCGCCATCACCGATCGCTGCGGACGGCGCGGTTGGGCGTGACCTTGCGCGCGGCAAGCCACGCGGCGCTGCTGCTGATGGCCTTCTGGGCGCCGCTTCCGTTCGGCAGCGCGCGGCCCTGGGCCTGGGGGCTGCTGGCGGCGATGACCGGGCTGGTGATCCTGCTGGTGGGGCTGAGCGACCTCGTCGACCACGGCGAGGATGCCCTGCCGCTCCGGATCGTCGGCATCCCCACCCTGCTGTTCGAGGCGACGATCCTCTGGGCGGTGTTCCAGAGCCTGCCCTGGGCGCCCGCCGCCTGGCAGCATCCGCTCTGGCAGGACACGGCCGCGCTGCTGCCGGGCCTGCCGATGCGCCCCAGCATCAGCATCGATCCCTCGGCGTCGCGGACCGCCATCCTGCGGCTCCTCACCTATGCCGGCATCTTCTGGCTCGCCTTCCGCTGCTCGCAGCACGCCGGCAAGGCGCGCCTGCTGATGACCGGCATCGCCGGCATCGGCACCGCCTATTGCGCCTGGGGCCTGTCGGTCTACTGGAACGGCAATCACAGCGTGCTCTGGTATGACAAATGGGCCTATTGGGCCGACCTCACCAGCACCTTCGTCAACCGCAACTCCTTCGCGACCTATGCCGGCCTCACGGTGGTGACGGGGATCGCCCTGCTGCTCGACAACATCCTCCGCGGCGTCGATTTCCAGCAGCCGCCGCGGGTGATCGCGCGCTCGCTCATCGAGCTGCTGATGACGCGCTCGGTCTGGTACGTCGGCTGCATCGCCATCTCGGCGACGGCGCTGCTGCTCACCCATTCGCGCGGCGGCATGGCGTCGACCGGCGTCGGCGTGCTGGCGCTGATGGTGATGATCGCGCTGGCGCCCAGCCTGCGCGGCCCCTGGCGCGCCGTCTTCGGCATCGCGGTGCTGGTGGGCGCCGCCGCCGTGCTGTTCGTGAGCGGCGCCGCCACCTTCGCCCGTGTCGCCGATACCACCCTCGACCTCGAGGCGCGGCCGGAGATCTTCTCGCTGACGCTCAAGGCGCTCGGCGACCGGCCGCTGCTCGGCACCGGGCTCGGCAGCTTCCAGACCGTCTTCGAGGCCTATCGCACGCCCGACCTGCCGTTCTTCGTCAACGCCGCCCACAACGACTACATCGAGAACATGCTGGAGCTCGGCATCCCTGCCGCGCTGCTGCTGTTCGGCGCGCTGCTGGCGCTGTTCGTGATGTGCGTCAAGGGCGCGATCAGGCGCCGGCGGGACGCCATCCTGCCCTGCATCGGCGTCGGCGTCACCGCGCTGGTCGCCGCGCACTCCCTGGTGGATTTCAGCCTGCAGATCCCGGCGGTGACGGCGACATACCTGATGCTGCTCGGCGCCGCGGTGGCGCAGTCGATTCCGAGCGGCGCCCGCATCCACCCGGACGACGCTACTTCTTGAACATCACCTGCATGCGGCCGTCGAAGCGGTAGAGCGCGTCGAGATCGCCGCTGAGGATGCCCACCACGGTGAGCGTGGTGCCGGTGTCATGGGCGACCTCGGCCAGCTGGTCGAGGGTCTCCGCCGACATGTGCGCCAGCAGCCGCACCTGGTCGGCGACGCGCAGGCGCTCTTCCGGGCTCAGCGAGCGGTAGATCGGCAATCCCACGGCGGCGCGATCGGCGAGCAGGAACGGATCCACGCGCGCCAGCTTGATCGACATCATCAGCGCGTCGACGGTGCCGCGCGAGCCGCCTTCGGCGACGAAGCGGGCCTGCGCCAGGCGGGCCCAGGCGGTGGCACTGCCGGGCGCCTCGGCGATCGCGCGCTCGAATTCGAGTTCCGCCGCGGCGATCGGATTCTGGTCGGTGACCACGGGAACGCCGGCAGCCGTCGGGGTCGCCTCCAGCACGCCGATGCTGATGGAGTTGGCAGGCTCCCGCCACCAGGCGTCCGCCCGCTCGAAATCGGCGATGCCGGCGGCGAGCGTCTGCGGCAGGATCGGCGCGCCGGAACGCAGCATGTCGACCGTCGCGGTGCCGCGGATCTGCAGCATGCCGGCAGCGGTCTGGGCGAAGCCCAGATAGCAGAAGGCGAGCCCCGCCAGCACCGCCACCGCGCCCCCCAGCCGGCGCACGGTCGGCCGTGACGGGCGCGGTCGCGCGCTCATGCCCTCGCGGTTCATCGGGCGAGCCCTCTCATCTCCAGCCTGTCTGGTAGCGGGACGCGGGCGCCCCTTGCCAAGCGACCGCTCGGGCGCTGGCCTGCCGGCCGGCGCCCGAGACGCATCGCGGAACCGCCGAGCCTACGCCTTGGCCTTGTTCCCGTAATAGGAGCCATAGCGGCCGTAATAGTAGCCGGAGTCGCCGTAGCCGTACTTGGCGTGCTTGCGCACGTTGACGCGGGTGAGGACGAAGCCGGCGAGGCCGGTGCCCTGGCCGCGCAGCAGCTTGAGGGCGCCCATCGCCACCGACCGCGGAGTCTCCTCCCAGCGGATCAGGAACAGCGTCGCGTCCACCAGATGCGACAGCACCAGCGCGTCGGAGACCGCCAGCACCGGCGGCGCGTCGAGCACGATCAGGTCGTACTGGTCGCGGAGCCCCTCCAGCAGATTCTTCATCTGCTGGGAGCCCAGCAGATCCTGCGGATTGGAGGCGCCCTCGCGGACAGGGATGTAGTGAAGGCGCGACTGCTCCTCCACCTGGATGAGCTGCGCCGGATCGGTGCCGTCGGCGAAATAGGCGAGGAGGCCCGGAACCTTCGGCGCCTCCAGCAGCTTGCTGACGGTCGGATGCCGGAGATCGCAATCGATGATGAGCGCCCGCCCGCCCGAGCGCGCGACGCTGCGCGCGAGCGAGGTCGAGAACACCGACTTGCCTTCCTTCGGCACCGAGGAGGTCACCAGCACGATCTTCGGCGGCGCGTCCACGTTGGTGAAGTGGAGCGCCGTTCGGACCGAGCGGATCGCCTCGGCATAGCTGGAGACCGGCTGCTGCACGACCAGATCATGGGCGCGCTTGCCGAGCGGCACCGTCGGCACCAGGCCGATGAAGGGCACGCCGGTGAGCTGCTCGATCTGCTCGGGGCTGCGGAAGCCGTTGTCGAGGCGCTCCATGGCGAAGGCGCCGCCGACGCCCACGCAGAGCGAGATGAAGAACCACATGCCGATCAGCATCTGCTTCTTCGGATAGGTGGGGATGGTCGGCATCTGCGCCCGCGCGATCAGATGCGCGTCCGCCTGCTGCATGTCCTCCTGGGTGGAGACCTGCTTGAAGCGGGTGAGGAAGCTCTCGTAGATCTGCTTGTTGGCATCCGCCTCGCGCTGCAGCTCGTGGAGGCGCACCTCCTCCTGGGTCTGCTTGCCCTGCGAGCCCTGCAGCGCCAGCATGCTCTGGCGCAGCGACGCCTCGCGCGAGCGCGCCACCGTCACGTCGTTCGCCATGCTGCGGGTGACGTTGTTGACCTCTTCCGTGAGCTTCTTGTCGATGTCGGCGATCTGCGCGTCGATGTTGATGATGTCGGGATGCGCGGGCTTGTAGCGGGTCAGCAGCTCCGCCTTGCGGCGGCGCAGATCGTTCTGCTGGTTCTTGAGCGTCATCACGGTGGGCGAGTTCAGCACCTGCGTCACGGAATCGACGCCGCCGGCGCTCTTGAGCGCGTCCTGCACCTGGCGCAGCGCCGCTTCCTTCTGCGCCCGGTCGGCGGCGGCCAGGATCAGCTGCGAGTTGATCTCGGAGAGCTGCTGGGTCGTCACCGTCGTGCCGCGCACGTCGTTCAGATTGTGCTCCTCGCGGTAGCGCTGCACCGCCTGGTCGCTGTCGCGCGCCTTGTCGCGCAGCCCCGAGAGCTGCTCGTTGAGCCAGTCGGTGGCGCGCTGGGTGGCGGCGTATTTGAGGTCGAGCTGGCCGGCCAGGTAGAGGTCGGCATAGGCGTTGGCCACCGCCTGGGCGAGCGCCGCGTCCTGGCACTCGAAGCGGATCTTGATGATGTAGGAGCGGCCGTCGTTGAGCGCCGTCAGGCTGCCCAGCATGTTGCCGATCGTCGCCTCGAGCTCGGCCTGCTTCTGCTGCTCGGGCGTCAGCGGCACCTGGGAGCCGGGATCCGCCAGCAGCTGGCGCACCAGCGCCGCCGGATTGTATTTGTCGAAGAAGGTGACCGGCTGCAGATAGGG
>DATKPX010000096.1:0-4283 GCA_035523855.1 Allostellaceae bacterium | reverse complement strand
GACGATCGCGCGCGCCTCGGCGGCCGCCGCCGCGGGCGGTCGCAGCCGGCCGAGCACCGCTTCCGCCTCGGCGGGGCGCGCACGTGCAATCAGCCAGCGCGGGCTCTCCGGCAGGAATACGGCGCCGGCGCACAGAACGATTCCCGGCACGGCGGCCACCCCCAACATCCAGCGCCAGACGACATGCGACTCCCCCCATGCATGGGCGATCACGGCATTGACGGCGAAGGCGAGCAGTTGACCCGAGACGATCATCAGCTCGTTCTGCGTCACCAGCCGGCCGCGGATCTGCGGCGGGGCGAGCTCCGCCAGATAGGTCGGCACGACCACCGATGCGCCGCCGACGGCGAGCCCGAGCAGGAAGCGGAATGCGGCGAGCGCAGCGCGGTCCGGTGCCAGAGCGCAGGCGATCGCGCCCACCACGAAGGTACCACCCAGCAGCCACAGGGTGCGGCGGCGGCCGATCCGGTCCGCCAGCCGCCCGGCGAGCAGCGAGCCGAGCGCCGCGCCCAACAGCAGGGCTGCCGTGATCAGACCCTCGTCGGCCGGCGTCAACCGCAGGTCGCGACCCATATAAAGGAGCGCGCCGTTCACGACGCCGGTGTCGTAGCCGAAGAGCAGCCCGCCGAGCGTCGCGATCAGGCTGATGAGGAGCAGCCGCCGCCGCAGCTGCCGGCTGAGCGCAGTCGGAGTCGTCGGCGAGCCGCCTTGCAACTCGAGGGCATCGCGGAGCATGGCTGTTACCTCCAGAGAGCCGATGGTATGATCATTTTAATTTCTGTCAATGTGGAAAATATGAAGCAAGCCTCGCTCGCGCGCCGGCTGCGCGCCTCCGGACCGTGCGACCGATGAGCCGCGCTCCGCAGCAACTCACGCCGCCAACAACGGCCGCGGAGCTGCGCGAGGCGATCCTCGCGCGTTATGACTCGTTGAGCGGACGGCTGCGCCAGTTTGCCCATTACGTTCTCGACGCGCCGAACGACGTCGCGTTGGAGACGCTGGCCGTCATAGCGGAGCGCAGCGGTGTCCAACCCTCGGCCATCGTGCGTTTCGCCAAGCAGTTCGGCTTCGACGGCGCGAGCCCGATGCAGCGGGTCTTTCGCGCCGACCTGGTCGCGGCCAACCCGGCCGCCGCCTACGGCGAGCGCGTGCGCCAGACCCTGGATCGGCTGGAGAATGCGCCGAACGATCCGGCGAGTCTGCTGCGCGAGTTCGCCGAGGGCACCGATTTCGCCCTGCGCCAGCTGACCCACACGGTGGGCGCCACGGAGCTCGCGGCGGCGTTCCGCATGCTGGAGGAAGCCAACACGGTGTATGTCGTCGGCGTTCGCCGCGCCTTTCCGGTCGCCGCTTATCTCGCCTACTCCCTGCAACAGAGTGCGAAGCGCACGGTGTTCGTCGACGGCGTGGCAGGCCTGTGGCGCCAGCAGGCGGCGGCCATCTGCGCCGGCGACCTTCTGATCGGTGTCAGCTACAGGCCCTACGCCGAGGAGACCCTGCAGGTGGTCGGCGCCGCGCACGCCCAGAAGGCGGCCATTCTCGCCATCACCGACAGTGCGGTCAGCCAGATCGCCAAGGAAGCCGATACCGTCCTGCGGGTGCAGGAGGCGGAGATACGCGGCTTCCGCTCGCTGTCGGCGTCCATGTGTCTCGCCCAGACACTCGTGATCGGCTACGCGTTCCGCAGCAACCGCCGGGCGCGCGCCGACGGCCGTGGGAGCGGCCGCCGCGGGCAGGCCTCACGGGAGCGCGCATGAGCACGCCGTCAAGACAGAGCACTCGCCTCGCCGTCGCGCTGCTCGGCGGCGGCCGGATCGGCAAGATCCACGCCGGCAACGCGGCGGCGCATCCTGCACTCTCGCTGAAGTATGTCATCGACCCCGTCGGCGACGCCGCCGCCCAGCTGGCGGCCCGATACGGTGCGACCGTGACGACGCTGGAGAGCGCGCTGGCCGATCCCGGCGTGGCGGGAGTGATCGTCGCGAGCCCGACTGACCAACATCTCACGCACTGCCTGCAGGCCGCCGCCGCGGGCAAGGCGATCTTCTGCGAGAAGCCGGTCGACCTCAGCGCGGAGCGCGCTCGCTCGGCGGCCGGAGCACTCGCCCAAGCACGTCTCTTGTTGGGCTTCAACCGGCGGTTCGATCCCAGCTTTCGCGCCTTGCGCCAGAAGTTGCAGGCCGGAGAGATCGGCAGCCTCGAGACGCTGCACATCATCAGCCACGATCCGGCGCCGCCGCCGGTGAGCTACATCAAGGTGAGCGGCGGACTCTTCAAGGACATGACCATCCACGACTTCGATGTCGCCCGATGGCTGCTGGCGGAGCCGGTCGTCGAGGCCTATACCATGGCCGCGTGTCTGGTCGACCCCGCGATCGGGGCGGTGGACGATATCGACACCGCCAAAGTACTGTTGCGCACCGCCTCGGGGCGGATCGCGCTCATCAGCAACAGCCGCCGCAGCGGTTATGGCTACGACCAGCGGATCGAGGCGTTCGGCTCGGGGGGATCCGTCCGGGTCGATAATCTGACCGCTACGACGGTCGCCGTCTGGGCGGAGGAGGGCGCCACCCGGGCGCCATTCCAGAATTTCTTTCTCGAGCGCTACGCCGAGGCGTACCGGCTGGAAATGGAACATTTCGCGGCCGTGCTGCGCGGGGAGGAGCCGGCGGTCGGCTTCGCCGACGGCGTCCGTGCGCTCGAGCTGGCGGAGGCGGCGGCACGCTCCCATGCCACCGGCCGCCCCGTGGCGCTCAGCGGCGGCGCTTGATCCAGGCGTGGGCCGGGTCGTCGCGGACGATCCAACGCCGCACCGGGCCGGCCATCACATTGAGGTAGTAAAGTTCGTAGCCGTGCGGCGCGCCCACGGGATGGTAGCCGCGCGGCACCAGCACGACGTCCCCGTCCTCCACGCAGACCGTCTCATCGAGGCTGCGATCGTCCGTGTAGACGCGCTGGAAGGCGAAACCCTGCGGCGGATTGAGGCGGTGGTAGTACGTCTCCTCGAGTTGGGTCTCGGCGGGCGGGGTGTCGGTGTCGTGCTTGTGTGGCGGATAGCTCGACCAGTGCCCCCCGGGGGTGATCACCTCCACGACGAGCAGCCGCTCGGCGGGCTCGGTCTCCGGCAGCACGTTGCGCACGAAGCGGCGGTTGCTGCCCTCGCCCCGGACCTCTTGCGGCATCCGCTCGCCGTTGATGGCGCGCGGCTCGCCCGCGGCGGCCGGCGCGCTGCAGAGCGCAACCTCGGTTTCGTCGGCCGCCTGAATGCGGATGCGAGAGCCTGCCGGCGCGTACACCGCACCCGGCGGCGCGTCTTCGAAGACGCTCTTGCGGCCGCCGAGCCCCGAGAAGACCCGCTCGCCCACGTTCACGTCAGCAGTGCCTGTCAGGACGACGACGCAGGTCTCCCTACCGGCCGATGTCAGTGCCACCGCCTGTCCCGCGGCCAGCCGGCGCACCTCGAAACCAACATATTGCCAGCCGGCGCTGGCGGGAGTGATGGCGAGGACCCGGCCTTCCGCATCCGGCGCCGTGGGGCGTACCCGCAGGCTCATCGGCCGACTCCCGCCGGCCGGGCCGGCGGACGCAGCAGCCGCTGCACGGTCTCGAGCCCGATCCGGCTGTAAGTACGCGGATCGGCGCGCGCGGGATCCTGCTCCGCCTCGACCACGACCCAGCCGCCGTAACCGATATCGATGAGCGCCTGCGCCACGCCGCGGAAGTCGAGATCGCCGTCGCCGGGCGCAGTGAACATTCCGGCCAGCACGCCGTCGAGGAAGCTGCCGTCTCGCTGCAGGATGTCGTCGAATACCCGCCGGCGTACGTCCTTGGTGTGCACGTGCGCCACACGATCCGGATGGTTGCGGATGAGCCGCTCGGCGTCGATGCCGCCGAGGGACGCATGCCCGGTGTCGACGACGAAGCCGACACGCCGGTCGGTGTGAGCGACGAGCTGCTCGAGGTCGTCCTCGTCGTCCACGACCGTGCCCAAGTGGAAGTGATAGGCCAGGCGCAAACCCCGGCCCTCCAGATAGCGTGCGAGCGCGCTCAGCCGCTCGCCGAGCTCGGGCCACTGCCGCTGCGGCAGGCGAGGCGTGGCGGAGAGTGGCCGGCGGCGGTCCCCGTGAACGGTGTTGCTGCACTCGGCGATGATGAACACGCCGCTGCCCAGCGCCTCGAGCAGCCGCAGGTGCGCCTGCAGCGCCGCGATCTCCTCCTCGACCGAGCGGACGAGCAGGGCGGCGGACCACCACCCGCCTATCAGGGCGAGCTCATGGGACTCG
>DATKPX010000095.1:0-7824 GCA_035523855.1 Allostellaceae bacterium | reverse complement strand
CGCGGCAGTCCTGGCGGCGGTTTTCGGCATTGCCAGCCTGACGGCGGCGCTGGCCGCCGACAAGGTGATCAAGGTCGGCATCACCCTGCCGCTCACCGGCGCCGACGCCGAGGACGCCACCCTGATCAAGGACGGCGCCATGCTCGCCATCGATGAGGCCAACGCCGCCGGCGGCGTGGCCGGCTACAAGGTCGAGGCGGTGGTCTACGACGACGGCACCGCGACCGCCGGGCAATACGACCCGGCGCAGGCCGCCACCAACACCAAGAAGCTGATCGCCGACCCGCTGGTGGTGGCCAATGTCGGCCCGCAGATGAGCGGTTCCGGCAAGGCGATGGCGCCGATCCTGAGCGAGGCGGACCTGGCGACGATCACGCCGAGCTCGACCAATCCCGATATCACCAACCCGGCGATGGCGGCGCAGTTCAAGCCGAAAGGCAAGGCGATCTATTTCCGCACCGTGACCACCGACGCCTTCCAGGGCCCGAACATGGCGAACTATTTCGCCCAGACCCTCAAGGTGAAGAGCGTCTATGTGCTGGACGATTCCGGCGCCTACGGCGTCGGCCTCGCCGATGCCTTCCAGAAGCAGGCCGAGAAGGACGGCATCAAGGTGCTGGGCCGCGACCAGCTCAACCCGAAGGAGGCCGACTATTCCACCATCCTGACCAAGATCAAGGCGCTCAACCCGGACGCGCTCTATTACGGCGGCGTGGCCCAGGCCGGCGTGAAACTGGCCAAGCAGGCGGTCGAGATCATCCCGAAGGTGATCAAGGCCGGCGGCGACGGCGTGCAGGGCGGCAGCTTCCTGAAGGGCGCCGGCTTCCCCGCCGTGGAGGGCTGGTACGCGACCAACGCCTCGCCGCACGCGGTCGAGGATCCGGCCGTGCAGGACTGGGTCAAGCGCTTCCAGGCCAAGTACAACACGCTGCCGGACGATTATTCGGTCACCGCCTATGACGGCACCGAGGTGATCCTGGACGCCATCAAGCGCGTGGCCGAAAGCGGCAAGGAACTCAACCGCTCGAACGTGCGCGACGCCATGCAGGCGAGCAAGCTCAAGACGCTGCAGGGCGAAATTTCCTTCGACGGCAACGGCGACCTGGTGAACAAGGTGGTGAGCGTCTTCCAGTATCACCACGATCCCAAGTATCCCGACGACGACGTGATCCACCAGCACGTCTATCTCGGCACGGCGCCGCAATCCTAGGCGCCGGCGGCCGACGGCAGCGCGGGGATGTCCTGAAATGAGTTTTCAGGACGTCGTGCTGCAGCAGGTCATCAACGGGGTGAGCCTGGGTGCGATCTATGCGCTGCTCGCGCTCGGCTTCACCATGGTCTACGGCATCATCGAGCTGATCAACTTCGCCCACTTCAATATTTTCATGGTCGGCTCGTTCGTCGCCATGTGGGTGTTCCAGGCGGCCGGCATCTTCGGCCAGAGCCACGTGCTGGCCGGCGCGCCGCTCGTCGGCCTGCTGCTGCTGGTGCTGCTCGCCACCATGCTGAGCACCGGCCTCGCCGGCGTCGCCATCGAGCGCCTGGCGCTCAGGCCGCTGCGCAACGTCTCGGGCACCGCGCCGATGATCACCACCATCGGCCTCTCCTACATCCTGTTCAACCTCATCCTGCTCGGCGCCGGGGCCGACACCAAGAACTATCCCAACCCGCTGCCGGTGCTGCGCTGGCAGATCGGCGGCGCGGTGCTGCGCTCGAGCGAGGTGCTGATCTGGACGCTGACCATCGTGCTGATGGCCGGGCTGCACTATTTCGTGCGCCACACCAAGATGGGCAAGGCGATGCAGGCGACCGCCCAGGACCAGGAGGCGGCGCGCATGATGGGCGTCGACGTCGACCGCGTGGTGATGCTCACCTTCTTCCTCGGCTCGGCGCTGGCCGGCGCCGCCGGCCTGATCTTCGGCCTCTACTACAACTACACCAGCTTCATCATCGGCTACAGCGCCGGCTTGCGCGCCTTCACCGCCGCCGTGCTCGGCGGCATCGGCAATATTCCCGGCGCCATGCTGGGCGGCATCCTGATCGGCCTGATCGAATCGCTCGGCGGGCAGTTCATCGCCGTGCGCTGGACCGACGTGATCATCTTTTCCATCCTGGTGCTGGTGCTGGTGTTCCGCCCGACGGGACTGCTCGGCCGCATGGTGCCGGCCCGCTCATGACGTCGCGCCGCGCCGGTCTGGTGCCGCTGCGGCGTCTGCAGAGCCCGCTTCTCGCGCTCCGCACCGCGGCGGAGCGCGCGGCGGTGCGCCGCGCCGGCCTCCTGCTCCTCGCCCTCGCCGCGCTCGCCTTTCCGCTGCTCGACGGCAACGAGGGCGACATCGACGCCATGGCGAACGCGCTCGCCTTCGCCATCCTCGCGCTCGGCCTCAATATCGTGGTCGGCTTCGCCGGCCTGCTCGACCTCGGCTATGCCGCCTTCTTCGCCATCGGCGCCTATACTTATGGCATCTTCGCCTCGTTCCAGGTGCAGCCGGCCTGGAGCGGCTTCTGGGAGCCCTTCGCCCGGCTCGGCCTGGTGCAGCACCTGCATGCCCAGAGCGCGCCGGACCTGGTGCATTTCACCGTGTCGTTCTGGCTCATGCTGCCGGTCTCGGCGGCGGTCGCCGCGGTCTTCGGCGTGCTGTTCGGCGCGCCGACCTTGCGCCTCAAGGGCGACTATCTCGCCATCGTCACGCTTGGCTTCGGCGAGATCGTGCCGATCGTGGCCCGCAACACGCCCTCCCTCACCAACGGCGCGCAGGGGCTGAACGGCGTCGCCCCGCCGAACCTCTTCGGTTACGGCTTCGGCGTCAAATCCTCACCCTACTACTATCTCGGCCTGGCGCTGGTCGTGCTGCTGATCTTCGTCAGCCTGCGGCTCAAGACCTCGCGCGTCGGCCGCGCCTGGATGGCAATCCGCGAGGACGAGGTCGCCGCCGAGGCCATGGGCATCGACAGCCGCAAGTTCAAGCTGCTCGCCTTCGCCGTCGGCGCCGCCTTCGCCGGCATGACCGGCACATTCTACGTCGCCAAGCTGCAGACCGCGACGCCGGAGATGTTCATGTTTCCGGTCTCGGTGATGATCCTGGTGATGATCGTGCTCGGCGGCATCGGCAGCGTCGGCGGCGTGGTGCTGGGCGCCATGCTGCTGCAGCTTCTGCAATCCTGGTTCCTGCAGGACCTGACGCAATGGCTGCACGCCTTCGGCCACTGGAGCGGCATCCGCTTCCTGGAGCAGGTCGACCTGGTGCAGTCGATCGAGCTGATCTTCGGCATCATCCTGGTGGTGATGATGCTCTATCGCCGCCAGGGCCTGGTGCCGGCGGCGCGCGCCGTCACCGCGCTCTCGCTCGCGGAGCAGGCGGCGATGCCCGCGCGCGGCGGGATGACCAGGCCGTTGGCCGCGCGCGACGGGCCGGCCGTCGACCGGGCGCACCCGCTCCTCGAGGTGCGCGGGCTGGCGCTGGCCTTCGGCGGCATCCAGGCGATCCGCAAGCTCGATCTCGCGGTGATGCCCGGCAGCATCGTCGCCGTGATCGGCCCGAACGGTTCGGGCAAGACCACGCTGTTCAACCTGATCACCGGCCTGGTCCGCCCCGACGCCGGCGCGATCACGCTCTGCGGCGAGGCCATCACCGGGCTGAAGCCGCATGCCATCGCCCGGCGCGGCATCGCCCGCACCTTCCAGAACCTGCGGCTGTTCGCCAACATGACGCTCCTGGAGAACGTGCTGGTCGGCACGCACGCGCGCACCACGACCGGTGCCGTCGGCGCCGTCGTCCGGCCGCCACGCGTCGCCCGCGAGGAGGCGGCGGCGCGCCAGCGGGTGCGCGAGGTCGTCGGCATCTTCGGCAACCGGCTGCTGCCGCGCATGGCGCACCTCGCCCGCACGCTGTCCTACGCCAACCGCCGCCGCCTCGAGATCGCCCGCGCGCTTGCCTCCGAGCCGCTCCTGCTGCTGCTCGACGAGCCGACCGCGGGCATGAACCCGGCGGAGACCCTGGAGCTGACCGACCAGATCCGCGCACTCTCGCGCCACGGCATCACCGTGCTGCTGATCGAGCACAAGCTGAACGTGGTGAACGAAATCGCCGACCGGGTGATCGTCCTCGATCACGGCGAGAAGATCGCCGAGGGCACGCCCGAGGAAGTCCATAGCAACGAAGAGGTGCTGCGTGCCTATCTCGGACGGGCCGCACGAGGAGCGCTCGCCGCTTCTTGAGTTCAGGGACGTCGACACCTATTACGGCGAGCTGCACGTGCTCAAGGCGGTGAACTACCGCGTCGCCCGCGGCGAGATCGTCTGCCTGCTCGGCGGCAATGCCTCCGGCAAGTCGACCACCATGAAGACCATCTTCGGCATCGTGCGGCCGGCGCGCGGCAGCGTGCTCTACGAGGGCGTGCCGATCGACGCCCTGCCGACCGCCGAGCGGGTCAAGCGCGGCATCGCCCCGGTGCCGGAGGCGCGGCGGCTGTTCCTACGCATGAGCGTGCTGGAGAACCTGGAGATGGGCGCCTATACCCGCGAGGGCCGCGCCGAGATCGACGCCGATCTGGAGCGCGTGTTCGAACTCTTCCCGCGCATCAAGGAGCGGCTGCGCCAAGTGGCCGGCACGCTGTCCGGCGGCGAGCAGCAGATGGTGGCCATGGCGCGCGCGCTGATGATGCGGCCGAAGCTCCTGTGCATGGACGAACCCTCGATGGGCCTGTCGCCGCTCTACGTCGAGCAGGTGTTCGACATCATCCAGGCGATCAACCGCCAGGGCACCAGCATCTTCATGGTCGAGCAGAACGCCGCCATGGCGCTCGCCATCGCCTCCTACGGCTATGTGCTGCAGACCGGCGAAGTGGTGCTGTCGGGCAGCGCGCAGAGCCTGCGCGACAACGCCATGGTGCGCCAGGCCTATCTCGGCGAAATGCCGGCCGGCTGATGGCCGCGGGGTACTGGGCCTTGAGCGGCGGGGGGCGGAACGGGTAGGCTCCCGCAGGACCGGCGGGCGCGCCGGCCCGCCGCCGCAACCACGAGCGCAACATGCTGGCCCTGATCGATAACTACG
The DNA here is from genome assembly GCA_035523855.1 of Allostellaceae bacterium. Lineage (GTDB taxonomy): Bacteria > Pseudomonadota > Alphaproteobacteria > ATCC43930 > CGMCC-115725 > DASZHJ01. The sequence continues at coordinate 2,770 of DATKPX010000095.1, read as the reverse complement.
ACAGCTTCACCTACAACCTGGTGCATTTCCTCGGCGATCTCGGGGCCGAGACCCAGGTGTGGCGGAACGATGCGATCGGCGTCGGCGAACTGCTCGAGCGGCGACCGGAGGCGATCGTCATCTCGCCCGGACCCTGCGACCCCGACCGCGCCGGCATCTGCCTGGAGCTGATCGACAAGGCCGCGGGCAAGGTGCCGCAGTTCGGCGTCTGCCTCGGCCACCAGGCCATCGGCCAGGCCTTCGGCGGCAAGGTGGTGCGCGCGCCGCAGATGATGCACGGCAAGACCTCGGCCATCCGCCACGACGGCGCCGGCATCTTCGCCGGCGTGCCGGAGGGCTTCACCGCCACCCGCTATCACTCGCTCACCGTGGCGCCCGAGAGCATGCCCGACTGCCTTGCCGTCACCGCGCGGACCGACGACGGCGTGATCATGGGCCTCGCGCACAAGACGCTGCCGGTCTGGGGCGTGCAGTTCCACCCCGAGAGCATCGCCACCGAGCACGGGCACAAGATCCTCGACAATTTCCTCAAGCTGGCGCAGCGCCGAAATCGATGAGCGTTTCGCGATGAGCGCCGACATGGAGGAATTCAAGACGCTGCTCGGCCGCGTCGCCGCCGGCGAGCGGCTCGACGTGGAGAGCGCGCGCATCGCCTTCGACATCATGATGTCGGGCAACGCCACGCCCTCGCAGATGGGCGCCTTCCTCATGGCGCTGCGCGTGCGCGGCGAGACGGTGGACGAGATCACCGGCGGCGCCATGACCATGCGTGCCAAGGTGCTGCCGATGGAGGCGCCGGACGGCGCCATCGACATCGTCGGCACCGGCGGCGACGCCGTCGGCACCTGGAACGTCTCCACCGCCGCAGCCATTGTGGTCGCCGCCTGCGGCGTGCCGGTGGCCAAGCACGGCAACCGCGCGCTCTCCTCCAAGAGCGGCGCCGCCGACGTGCTGACCGCGCTCGGCATCAACATCGACTGCGACTTGGCGCTGGTGCGGGAAGCGCTGTGGCAGGCCAAGCTCGGCTTCCTCATGGCGCCGCGCCACCACGGCGCCATGCGCCAGGTCGGGCCGACGCGGGTCGAGCTTGGCACCCGCACCATCTTCAACCTGCTCGGGCCGCTGTCCAATCCGGCCGGCGTCAAGCGGCTGCTGGTCGGCACCTTCGCGCGGCAGTGGGTCGAGCCGATGGCGGAGGTGCTGGGCAAGCTCGGCGCGGAAAAGGTCTGGGTGGTGCACGGCTCCGACGGGCTCGACGAGATCACCACCACCGGGCGCACCTTCGTCAGCGAGTTCGCCGGCGGCAAGCTTCGGCATTTCGAGATCACGCCGGCGGACGCCGGCCTGCCCTATGCGACCCTGCCGGAGCTGAAGGGCGCCGACCCGGCGACCAACGCGCTGGCGCTGAACGCGCTGCTCGACGGCCATCTGGGCCCCTATCGTGATATCGTGCTGCTGAACGCGGCCGCCGGCCTCGTCGTCGCCGGCAAGGTCGGCGACCTGAAGGCGGGCGTGGCGCTGGCGGCGGCGGCCATCGACGACGGCGCCGCGCGTGGCGTCCTGCAACGCCTGGTCGCCATCACCAACCGGACGGTTTCGCCATGAGCGACGTGCTGGCCAGGATCAATGCCGACAAGCGGCGCTATATCGCGCAGCGCAAGCAGGCGCGCGCGCTGGCGGCGCTGGAGGCGGATGCCAGGCGCGCGTCGCCGCCGCGCGGCTTTCGCCGGGCGCTCGGCGCCGCCGTCGCCTCGGGGCGCTACGGCCTGATCGCCGAGATCAAGAAGGCCTCGCCGTCCAAGGGACTGATCCGCGCCGATTTCGATCCGCCCGCGCTCGCCCGCGCCTACCAGGCGGGCGGCGCCACCTGCCTCTCGGTGCTGACCGACACGCCCTATTTCCAGGGCGCCGAGGCCGACCTCACCGCGGCGCGGGCGGCCGCATCGCTGCCGGTCTTGCGCAAGGACTTCATGCTCGATCCCTACCAGGTGGTGGACGCCCGCGCCATCGGCGCCGACTGCATCCTGCTGATCATGGCGGCGCTCGACGACGGCCAGGCGGCGGAGCTCGAACAGGCGGCGCTCGCCTGGGGCATGGACGTACTGGTCGAGGTGCACGACAGGGCCGAGCTCGACCGTGCGCTGAAGCTCCGCAGCCGCCTCATCGGCATCAACAACCGCAACCTGAAGACGCTCGGCGTCGACCTCGCCACGACCGAGGCGCTGGTCCGCCACCTGCCCGCCGAGGCCGAGGTGGTCTGCGAGAGCGGCCTCAATTCGCCCGAGGATCTCGCCCGCATGAGCCGCATCGGCGTCAACCGCTTCCTGGTCGGCGAGAGCCTGATGCGCCAGAGCGACGTGGCCGCGGCGACGCGGCGACTGCTGCACCGCGCCGATGCGCCGGCGGCCAGTGCATGAGCAATAGTTCATGAGCAAGCTCACCCACTTCGACGCCGAGGGCAAGGCGGCCATGGTCGATGTCTCGGCCAAGCCGGAGACCGAGCGCGTCGCCGTCGCCAAGGGCAGCATCAGCATGCGGCCGGAGACCTTGGCCCTGATCGCCGAGGGGCGCGCCGCCAAGGGCGACGTGCTCGGCGTCGCCCGCATCGCCGGCATCATGGCGGCCAAGCGCGCGCACGAGCTGATCCCGCTCTGCCATCCGCTGGCGCTGACCGGCGTCGAGGTCGAGATCGCCCCCGACCCATCGCTCCCGGGCCTCGTCATCAAGGCGACGGCGCGGGTGAAAGGGGCGACGGGCGTCGAGATGGAGG
>DATKPX010000094.1:0-4575 GCA_035523855.1 Allostellaceae bacterium | reverse complement strand
GCGACGACATCTACGGGCGCGATCAGCGCCTGCAGGCCGCGCTCGACGCGCGCCGGCGGCTCGTCGGCGATCACGCCCCGAGCTGACTGCGACTCCCCGCCGCACGCGCCGATCTCGCATCGCGGGTTCGGCTCGACGCGGAATTCGAAAACATTCGATGAATTCGGGCCCGCGCGGGTTGCGGTTCGTTAACCAATAATGGTATTGAATCTTGTCCGATCGAATTCGCAGGGGACTACGGAATAATGAAAAAAGGAAATCGGACGCAGGGGCAGCTTGCGACCCGTCGGCGCTTTCTCGCCGCCGGGCTCGGCGCAATCACCTGCGCGGCCGTGTGGCCCGCCGCCGCGAAGACGCGGATCGATGACCGGCGCCGTCTCTCCTTCGTCAATCTGCATACCGACGAGACGCTCGACATCGTCTACTGGGCCGATGGCAGCTACGAGCCCGGCGCGCTCCGGCGCATCGACCATCTCCTGCGCGATTTCCGCAGCGGCGATATCCACCGCATCGATCCGCACCTTCTCGACCTGCTGGTCGACCTTCGCTCGCGGCTGCGCACCACCGCGCCCTTCCACGTGATCTCCGGCTATCGCTCGCCGGCGACCAACGCGATGCTGGCGAGCTACAGCGACGGCGTCGCCAGCGGCAGCCTGCACATGGACGGCATGGCGATCGACATCCGCGTGCCGAACCGCTCCCTGCGCCAGGTGCACCAGGTGGCCCTCAACCTCGAGGCCGGCGGCGTCGGCTATTACCCGCGCTCCGATTTCGTCCACGTCGACACCGGCCGCATCCGCCGCTGGTAGGCGGCGGCTCACCGACTTGCTGGAACTGGTTTTCCCGATCCTCAGCTGACGCGAGCGGCGACGCCTCAGTGCGACATCAGCACGGGCGCCGTCATGTGGCCGAGGATCTCGCGGGTGGCGCCACCCAGCATGAGCTCGCGCGCCCGCGAATGGCCGTAGCAGCCCATGACGATGAGATCGGAGCCGAAATCCGCCGCGCGAGAGAGCAGCGTGTTGCCGACGTCGATGTCCTTGGCGACGGTGGAGGTGGCCTCCGCCTTGACGCCGTGATGGGCGAGGTGCAGCGCGATGTCGGCGCCGGGAATGCCGCCGCCCTGCTCGGGATTGATCGACAGCACGGAGACCTTCTCCGCGCGCTTGAGGATCGGCATGGCGTCGTTGACCGCGCGCGCCGACTCGCGCGTGCGGCTCCACGCCACCAGGACGCGGCGGCCCACCGTCTCGAACTTTCCCGCATAGGGGAAGATCAGCACCGGCCGGCCGCTCGCCAGCGCCAACTGCTCCGGCAGCCGCGCCGCGCTGCCCGGCGGCGGGTTCTCGGGATCGACCTGTCCGGTGACCGCGAGATCGGCGTAGCGGGCGCTGAGCACGCCCATCTCCGAGGTGTCGCCATCGGCAAGGCGCCACTCGCCGGTGATGCCGGCGCGCGAGCAGGTGTCGCGGAAGGCCGCCTCCGCCTTCTTGGCGGCGGCGGCGGCGGCGGCCTGGTGCTGCCGCTCGATCTCCGCCATCGCGTCGGCGGCGATATAGCCGGAGATCGCCGGCGAGAAATAGGCCGAGAGGTTGAGCGGCTCGACGACGAAGAGGCCGGTGAGGCGCGCGTCATGCATGCGGGCGAGCTCAGCCGCATAGGCGAGACGCCGGCTGCTGCCGGCCTCGGCATCGAGGGTGAGCAGGATGTCCTTCAAGCCCATGACTGCCTCCGTTGCGCCGGGCGCCGGACGACGGTCGCCCCTCCAGGGAATAGCTAGGGCGGACCGGGCGCTCCGGCCTTGATTTAACTCAATCCGCGGATTCGACGCTGCCGCTGATCTTGACCAGGGCGCTGCGGTTCTTGAGCCTGACCCCGCCGGATTTCGGCAGCTCGATCAGCCCTTGGGTGCGGAACTGGGTGAAGGTCCGGCTCACCGTCTCGGTGGTGAGGCCGAGATAGTCGGCGATATCGGCCCGGCTCATCGGCAGGTCCGGCGTGTCGGCGGGCTTGCCGAGCCGCTTCATCCGCTGCGCCAGCACGAGCAGGAAGGAGGCCAGCTTCTCGCGCGCGGTCTTGCGACCCAGGAGCACCATCTGCTCCTGGGCGGCGGCGAGCTCGTTGGAGGCGATGGTGAGCAGCTGACGCTCCATCTTCGGCGCCTCGCCGAGGAACTGCTCCAGCGGCTTGCGGGCGAAGCGGCAGTAGCGCACCGGCGTCACCGCCTCGGCGTTGAACGCATACACATTGGCGGTGGCGAGCCCGAGGAAGTCGCCCGCGAAGAGAAAGCCCGTGATCTGCTGACGGCCGTCCGGCAACAGCCGGTAGACCTTAACCACCCCTTCGGTGATGTTGAAGAGGTAGTTCGCCGGCTCGCCGGCCATGATGAAGGTGCGGTGTGCCTCCACCTCGACGGGTGTGGTGAGCTCGGCAAGCTGCTTCAGGTGATGCTCGTCGGCGGCGGCACACACCGACAGCACCCGCGCGGAGCAGGCGGCGCAGGGGTCTGGGGGAGGGGGTATGGCGCCGGGCCGCGGCTGCGCGGCGGGCAGCACGGAGCCTGCATATTTCTCCTTCATGGTCGGTTATCCTGCGCCCTGATTCCTAATATCCCCGTATCCCCGACATCCCCGGCAAATCGGCGCATAGCCTAGCATGAGCGACCTCACGCCCGCCAAAACTCTTGCCGCACCCCCCTTGCGCGAGGCCGAGGAGCGTCCGCTGCTGGCGATCGGGCTGGTGCTGCTCTCGATGGCGTTTTTCAGCTCGGTGGACGTGCTTTCCAAGATCATGGTCGGGGAGTATTCCCCGGTCGAGGTGGCCTGGGGTCGCTACCTCTCCAACACGCTGGTGCTGGTCCCCTTTATCGTCCGCTCCCGCGGCCAGCTGCTGGCGACGGCACGGCCGCTGTCGCAAGTGGTGCGCGGCGTCTCCATGCTGGGCTCGGCGGTGCTGTTCATGGCCGGCCTGGGCGAGCTTGCGATCGCCGACGCCACCAGCATCGGCTTCGTCTCGCCGCTGCTGGTGACCGCGCTCTCGATCCCGGTCCTGGGCGAGAAGGTCGGTATCCGCCGCTGGTCGGCGGTGATCGTGGGCTTTGCCGGCATTCTGATCATCATCCGGCCGGGCACCTCGGCGTTCAATCCGGCGGCGCTCTTCCCGGTCCTCTCGGCGGCCTGCTGGTCCTGCGGCCTCGTCGTCACCCGCCGGATGAAGACCGGCGAGCCGGTGCTGACCACGCTCTTCTACACCGCGTTCGTCGGCCTCGGCATCCTGACCGTCCTGCTGCCGAGCGTATGGCTGCCGCTCACCTGGCAGGCCTTCAGCGTGATGATGCTGATGGGCATTCTCAACACCTTCGGCCAATACACGCTGACCCTGGGCTACATCCGCGGCCCCGCCTCGATGCTGGCGCCGTTCTCCTACAGCCAGATCATCTGGTCGACGCTCTCCGGCATCTTCGTCTTCGGCACCGTGCCCGGCCTCTTCACCTGGATCGGCGCCACCATCGTGGTGGCGAGCGGCCTCTACGTCTTCCACCGCGAGCGCATCATCAAGGGCGGCGCGCGGTAGCGGATCATCGCGGCCGCGGCTTGTCCGCAGCGGCGGCGCGCGGCATGCTCGCCGTCGCGGGTTCGGGGGAGCGCGGGCATGCGGCGGCGTGGCAGCGGCTGGCAAGGTGCGGTCTTGGCTCTGATCGGGCTCGTGCTCGCGGCCGCGCCCGCGGCGGGCGAGACGCGGTTCGGACCCGGCTATCCCGACCGGCCGCTCCAGGGGCCGCAAGCGGCAAAGGGAGCGGTGATCTGGAACCACGGCACCACGACCTACTTCGCCGCCAAAGATTCAAGCCTGGGGGCGATCCCCGTCTTCGTCACCTTGCTGCGGGATGCCGGCTGGGATGTCTATCGGCTCGACCGTCCACCCCAGGGCGAGGCGATCGACGCCAGCAGGGACGCGCTCCTCGCCGCCATCGCCGACCTCAAGGGCCGGGGATATCGCCGGATCGTGCTCGCCGGCCAGTCGGCGGGTGCGTGGATCTCGCTGATCGTCGCCGGACGGACGGCGGATGTCCATGCGGTGATCGTCAACGCGCCCGCCTATTACGGCGTCGACCGGCCGCGCTACACGATGAATGCCACGGCGCTCTACGACCATCTCGACGCAATCAAGAGCGGGCGCGTCATGGTGTCGTATTTCGCCGAGGATCCCTTCGATCCCGGCGGCCGCGGTGTCCGGACGGACGAGATCCTGGCGCGCCGCGGCGTGGCGCATCTGGTGATCGATCAGCCGGACGGTTTCCTCGGCCACGATTCCGGTAATTCCGGCCTGTTCTACCGCCGCTTCGGGCCCTGCGTGCTGGCGATGGCGGGCGAGGGGCCGGTTCCCAGGCGCGCCGACTGCGAGACGACGTGGGGACGCCAGCCAAGCGGCGAGCTCGCGCTGCCCGCCAGCGGGCTCGCCACCGCCGCGGCCAGCCCCGCCGTGGCGCCGTTTCTCGGCGCCTGGTGGGGCACGTATACGAGCGGCCGCGAGGTGTTTCTCGGCGTGACGCGGACGGAGGGCGATCACGTCGAG
>DATKPX010000093.1:0-3778 GCA_035523855.1 Allostellaceae bacterium | reverse complement strand
AGGAGGGTGAGGCGGCCGTCGCCCCAGTTGGCGAGGCCGTCGGGCGTGTACCAGTCCATGCGGATATAGGCCTGGGCGCGGCCGGCGCGGAGGATCATCTCGCCGAAATCCTCGAAGCCGCGATCGCCGGGATTGGCGAAGTTGCCGACCGCGGAGGTGGCGATCTCCGCGTCGGCGGAGTTGGTGAAATAGAGGAACTGGTCCACCTGGTGGCAGCCGATGTCGCAGAGGATGCCGCCATAGCGCTTGCGGTCGAAGAACCAGGCTGGACGGAGCTGCCGGTTGAGCCGGTGCGGGCCCAGCCCCACGGTCTGCACCAGCGTGCCGATGGCGCCGGCGCGCAGCAGCTCGGCGGCGCGGGTCACCGCCTTCACCTCGAAGCGCTCGGAGTAGTTCACCGACCAGATGCGGCCGGTCTCCTTCACCGCCAGGCGCAGCGCGGCGAGCTCCTCGTGGCTGGTGCAGCCGGGCTTGTCCACCATCACGTCCTTGCCGTGGCGCATCGCCTCGACGGCGAGCGCCGCGCGGTCGCCGGGGATCGCCGCGAAGGTGATGAGATTCACCGCGGGGTTCTCCAGCAGCGCGCGCCGGTCGCGCACGCGCGGGATGTCGGGATAGCGGCGGACGAATCCCTCGAGCGGCTGCGGCTCGCCCTCGGTCCAGTATCCCACGCACTCGCAGCCCAGTTCGATCAGGCGGCCGACCTGCTCGTAGATGTGGCGGTGGTCGAGGCCGATGGCGGCGAACTTGATCGGCGGCGGCTTGGTCATCTCAGGGCATCTCCTCGGTTCCGGGCGCCACCGCCTGGCCACGACGGGCGGAGAGCAGCAGCGCATCGATCAGGTGATGGACGCCCAGGACCTGGTGGCCGGGCACCGCGGGCTCGCGGCCGGCGTCGAGCGCGTCGAAGAACTCGGCGATGAGCGCCCTGTGCGCATCGTGCGGAAAGGCCATGGGATCGGCGCCGCCGCCGGTCTTGCCCTCGCCCTCGACGCTCTCGCTGCGCCCGTCCTGGTACTGCACGCGAAGGCCGTCGCCGGCGAGCATCGCCGTGCCCTTGGCGCCGGCGAGGATGAGCTGCTCCGGCGTGCCGGGGTAGAAGCCGGTGGTGGCGATGACGCCGCCCAGCGCGCCGTTGGCGAAGCGCAGGCCGGCGCTGACGAAATCCTCGGTCTCCATGCGATGGAGCCGGCTGGTGCCGGCGATCGCCGCCACCTCGATCACCGGCCCGGCGAGGCTCAGCATGAGGTCGAGGGAATGGATCGCCTGGCTGATCAGCACGCCGCCGCCGTCACGGGCGAGCGTGCCGCGGCCGGGCTCGTCGTAATAGGCCTGCGGCCGCCACCACGGCACCGTGAGCTGCGCCAGCGCGAGATCGCCGAGCGCGCCCGCGGCGAGCAGCTCGCGCAGTTTCACCGCCGCCGGGCGGAAGCGATGCTGCAGCACGATGCCGAGGCGGATCCTCGCCTGGTCGCAGAGCGCGACGATGCGCTCCGCCGCCGCCGTCGTGCGCTCGATCGGCTTCTCCATGATCACGTGCTTGCGGGCCTTCGCCAGGCGCTCGATCAGCTCGAGGCGCGCATTGGGCGGCGTCAGCAGCAGCACCGTGTCGATCGCGGGATCGTCGATGAGGCGGTCGAGGCGGTCGACGGTAGGAAGGCCGAAATTCTGCGCGAAGCGGTCGCGGCGCTGGGCGCTCGGGCTCCAGGCGCATGCTACGCGAAGGCGTCCCTGCTGCTGCAGGTCGCGCAGGCTCTTGGCATGGGGCGTCACCGCCATGCCGAGACCGATGATCCCGACCGAATGCGTCTTCGACATGAGGTCTATCCTCCCAAGGGCGGCGGAGTGTTGCACGCGTGTATTCTTGCATGCAAGTATGCAGAGGGCGGTCGCGGACCGCCCGAATCGAGGGGCGAGGCCATGGACGCGACGCCGTCCTTCCGTCCGATGCGGCGCGACACCATCTCGGCGCAGGTGCATCAGCATCTGCGCCAGCAGATCATCCGCGGCCGCTACCTGCCGCGCCAGCGCATCTCCGAGAACGAGCTCGCCGCCGCGCTCGGCGTCAGCCGCACGCCGGTGCGCGAGGCGCTCGGCAAGCTGCAGGACGAGCGCCTGATCGAGACGGTGCCCCAGCGCGGCACCATCATCGCGCCGATCCCGGTCGCCGATGTGCACGCCAACCAGTTCGTCCGCGAGGCGCTGGAATGCGCCACCATCGCCCGCGCCGCCGAGCGGGCGACGGCGGCGGACGCGCGGCGGCTCAGGGCGATGCTGGAGAGCCAGCGCGAGGCGCGGGAGAGCGACGACGTCTTCTTCGCCGCCGACGAGGCGCTGCACCAGGAGCTGATGCGGATCGCCGGCGAGCCCAGCGTCTGGCGGGTGGTGGAGACCGCGAAGCTGCAGCTCGACCGCGTGCGGCACCTGACGGTCAGGAGCCAGGTCAAGCGCCAGTCGGTGCTGCGCGAGCATGCGGCGATCGTGCAGCGCGTCGTCGCGCACGATGCCGAGGGTGCGGTCGCCGCCATGCGCCAGCATCTCCGCGGCGTCTTCGCCTCGATCGAGCCGATCATGCGCGAGCATCCCGAATTCTTCGTCGCGGCGCCTTCGGCGTCCGCCATCCGCAAGCCAGCCTGACCCGAGAGGACCATCGCTTAAATGAAGATCACCGACATCAAGACGTTTCTCGTGCAGGCGGGGGCGCCGCCCGATACCGCCTGGGCCTCCGACGGCAAGGGGATGCAGAACACCAGCCGCAACTGGCTCTTCGTCAAGGTCTATACGGATGCCGGCATCACCGGCGTCGGCGAGGGCAGCGGCTGGCCGAGGGTGATCGAGACGGCGGTGAAAGACCTCGCCACCGTGCTGGTGGGCGAGGATCCCGCGCACATCGAGAAGCTCTGGCAGAAGATGCTGAGCGCCATCATGGGCCACGGCATGACCGGCGTGGTCGGCGGCGGCGCCATGACCGCGATCGAGATGGCGCTCTGGGACATCAAGGGGAAGGCGCTGAAGACGCCGGTCTGGAACCTGCTGGGCGGAAAGATTCGCGACAAGATCCGCATCTACAGCCATGCCAGCACGCCCGATGTGGCGCTCGGATTGAAGGAGCAGGGCTTCACCGCCATCAAGACCGGCGGCGTCCGCGACATCCTGCACAAGGTCTCGGCGATCCGCGACGCGGTCGGCGACGAAATCGATCTCATGGTCGACCTGCACGGCCCGCCCTGGATGACGCCCAAGGACGCGATCGTGCTCGGCCGCTCGCTCGAGCCGCTGCATCTCCTCTTCATGGAGGATCCCGTCGCGCCGGAGAATCTCGACGCCTATCAGCGCATCCAGGATGCGGTGGCGATCCCGCTGGCGGCGGGCGAGCGCATGAGCACGATTTGGGGCTTGCGGCCGCTGATCGAGCGCGACCTCGTCGACGTGATCCAGCCCGACACCGGCCGCGCCGGCGGCATCATGCAGATGAAGAAGATGGCGGGAATGGCGGAGAGCCACGGCATCACCGTGGCGCCCCATTCAGGCTCGCTGGGGCCGATCGCGGAGTTCGCGGCGCTCCACCTGCTGGCGGCGATCCCCAACGCGCTGATGCTGGAGCGGATCGAGAACGACTGGGCCGGCCGCAACGAGGTGATCTCGGCGCCGCCGAAGCGCGAGGGCGGCTTCCTGGTGGTGCCGGATGTGCCCGGCCTCGGCGTCGACATCGACGAGGCCGCGGTGGCGCGCTATCCGAGCCAGCGCAACGTCAGCATCTCCGGCGGCGGCTACGAGC
>DATKPX010000092.1:0-3067 GCA_035523855.1 Allostellaceae bacterium | reverse complement strand
AATCCCGGGTGGAGTAATCTTATTCATCACCATAATCGATAGGTGGGGCGATGGCGGACCTGCGCAGCCTGGCGATCTTCGTGAAGGTGGGAGAGCGGCGGAGCTTCAGCAGCGCCGCGCGCGAGCTCGGCATCAGCCAGTCCGGCGTCAGCAACGCGGTGAGCCGGCTCGAGGATCGGCTCGGCGTGCGCCTCCTGGCGCGCACCACGCGGCAGGTCAATCTCACCGAGGACGGCGCCGCCTATTTCGAGCGCTGCCGGCAGATCCTGGGCGAGCTCGACGAGGCGGAGCGGGTGCTGAGAAAGGCGCGGGGGGTGCCGGTCGGCCGGCTGCGCGTCGACATGCCGGTGGCGTTCGGACGACTGAAGATCGTGCCGCATCTCGGCGCGTTCCAGGCGCGCTATCCCGAGGTCGAGCTCGCCCTCACCTTCACCGACCGCTACATCGACCTGGTGGAGGAAGGCGTCGACATCGCCGTGCGTTTCGGCCCGCTCGGCGATTCGACGCTGATCGCGCGCCGGCTCACCGAGACGCGCTTCCACGTGGTGGGCTCGCCCGCCTATTTCGCCCGCGCCGGCCGGCCGCGCAGCATCGAGGATCTCGAGCGCCACAGCTGCCTCGTGCTGGCGCAGCGCGAGAAATTGCCGCGCGAGTGGCGCTTCCGGCGCAGCGGCGAGGACATCTTTCTGCTGCCGCCCTCGCGGATGCGCTTCAGCGACGGCACTGCCCTCTGCGCCGCCGCCGTCGCCGGCTACGGCCTGGCGCAGATGCATGGCTACTACGCCGACGAGCCCGTTGCGGCCGGCGAGCTGGAGCCGGTGCTGGAAAGGCTGCGCGGGCCGCCGGAATCGATCTTTCTGGTCTATCCGCAGACCCGCCACCTGTCGCCCAAGGTGCGCGCCTTCATCGATTTCATGGTCGCCCGGTTCCGGTGAGCCGCGTCACACCGGCGCGCCACCGTCCGGCCTAGGATCGGGACCTATGGTCCGGTTCTCGGACATCTTCGCGCGGTTCCGCGTGCCGCCCCCGCCGCTGATCGACCGCGGCTTCGGGCTGATCTACGAGCCCGATCGCAACCTCACCTGGCTGATGGACGCGAACTATGCGAGGACCGTCGGCCACTCGCCGGATGGGCAGCTCACCTGGGACGCGGCAAACGCCTGGGTAAGCGGCCTCAGCTATCAGGGCATCCGCGGCTGGCGCCTGCCCTCGGCGCTCAATCACGACGGCAGCGGCCCCTATGTCGGCTTCAACTGCTTCGTCGGCGAGCTCGGCCATTTCTTCACCGTGGCGCAAGGCTACCCCTACCCGGACCGGCTGCCGGAGGCGAAGAACTTCGATACCTTCGCGATCTACTGGACCGGCACGGAGGCGCCGCCGGACATGGCCTATGCCCTGGAGCTGGTAGGGTTCCGCCAGGGCACGCTCCGCAAGGACCCCTTCTCGCCGGATCCCAGCGGCATCACCATTCCCCTGCCGGGCGCGGTGCTGACCTGGCCGGTGCATGACGGCGACGTCGCCGCGCAGATCACCGGCCGCTGGCTGCACGTGCTGGTGTCGGCGGCGGCGCGGCTGGTCGGTCGCTAAAGGTCCTTCGTCATGAACACGCGGCTGGTGCCGGGCGGATCGCAGGGGATCTCGCCGAAAGCTCGCCAGCCGCTGCGCGCGTAGAAGCCCGGCGCCTGGAAGCTGATCGTGTAGAGCACCGCGCGCCGGCAGCCGCGCCGCCGCGCCTCCTCCTCCGCCATCGCCAGCATGCGGCGGCCGATCCCGCTGCCGCGCACCCTCGCGTCGAGGTGGACGACATCGATGAACAGCAGACCGAACGAGGTGCGCCCGGTGATGCCGCCCAGCGTGGCGCCGGTGGCGGGATCGCGCACCACCACCGCCAGCCCGCGGCTGTCGACGTAGCCCGCCCTCTCCTCGTTGAAGCCGTGCAGACCCTCCCGGATCGCCTTCGCATCCTCGGGATCGGGCGCGTCGGTCAGGATCAGCGTCGGCTCGCTCAAGCCTTCACGACCAGTTTCCGCGGCACGCGGGCGAGGCAGTCGGCGCCCTTGTCGGTGATGACGATGCTCTCGGTGATCTCGAAGCCCATGTCCTCGAGCCAGAGCCCGGTCATGAAATGGAAGGTCATGTTGGGCCTGAGCTCGCTCTTGTCGCCGGGACGCAGGCTCATGGTGCGCTCGCCCCAGTCCGGCGGATAGGAGAGGCCGATCGAGTAGCCGGTGCGGTTGTCCTTGACGATGCCGTACTTCTTGAGGACGCCGAAAAAGCCGTTGGCGATGTCCTCGCAGCGGTTGCCCGGCTTCGCCGCCGCGAGCCCCGCCTCCATCCCCTCCAGCACCGCCTTCTCCGCATCGAGGAAGGATTGGGTCGGCTTGCCCAGGAACACCGTGCGCGACAGCGGACAGTGGTAGCGCTTGTAGCAGCCGGCGATCTCGAAGAAGGTTCCCTCGCCCGATTTCATCGGCCGGTCGTCCCAGGTGAGGTGTGGCGCCGCCGCATCGGCACCCGACGGCAGCAGCGGCACGATCGCCGGATAGTCGCCGCCGAACTCCGCCGTGCCGCGGATCCCGGCATCGTAGATCTCGGCGACGAGATCGCATTTGCGCAGGCCCGGCTCGACCTTCTCGGCGATCCGGGCGTGCATCGCGCCGACCAGCTGCGCCGCCTTGCGCATGTAGCCGATCTCGGTCGGGCTCTTCACCGCCCGCTGCCAGTTGACGAGGCCGGTCGCATCGGCAAAGCGCGCGTTCGGCAGGTTGCGCGTCAACGAGGCGTAGGCCGCCGCCGAGAACCAGTAATTGTCCATCTCGACGCCGATCCGGAGCCGGCCCCAGCCGCGATCGTCGATCAGCTTCGCCAGCAGATCCATCGGATGCCGCTCGGTCGACTGCACGTAGTGATCGGGATAGCCCACGACGTTGTCATGGGCGAGATAGGCGGTGCGCTTGGCGCCGGCGGCGTCCTGGCCGCGGCCGTACCAGACCGGCTCGCCCTCGGGCGGCACCACCACTGCCTGGTGCACGTAGAACGACCAGCCGTCATAGCCGGTGAGCCAGGC
>DATKPX010000091.1:0-5242 GCA_035523855.1 Allostellaceae bacterium | reverse complement strand
GCTGCTGGCCGTCGCCGCTCTGCTGCTCGGCGATGTCGAGGCCTTCCGCCCTGCGATCGTCGGCCAGATCCTGGTCGTGAACCTCGCCGCTTTCCTGGGTCTGCTGGCGATCAACCGCCTGGGCGTGGCCATCGGTCTTGCCGACATCGCGCCCCGCTTTTCTCCGACCTGAAGTCGCGCCGGAGGAGCGCCTCACTCGCCGCTGACGGGAACCGGCGCCGGCTCCGCTCGCGCCAGCAGGCGGCGGCCCTCGATCGCCTGCCAGGCGAGGAGCGCGGGGACGCCGATGACGATGTCGCGGGCGCGCTTCAGCAGGGAAAGCGCCAGCGCGATCTCCGGCGTCAGGCCGAAGCCGGCGCCCAGCATGATGTAGGCCCCCTCCTGCACGCCGACCGCGTTCGGCACCGCGAAGGCGACGCTGCGGATCGCGTAGAGCAGGCTCTCCAGCACGATGACGGCGCCGATGCCGGGATCGGCGCCCATCAGGTGCAGCGCGAACCAGGCCTCGACACTGCTGGCGACCCAGCTCACGAGATGGAGGAGGCTCGCCAGCAGCAGCGCGCCGCGCCGGCGGTAGATGGCGGCGAGCTCGTCGTGGATCGGCCGGACCGCCGCCGCGGCGCCCTGGCTCCAGCTCCGGGCGACGCGCCAGAGCACGCGCTCGACCAGCCAGGAGCCGCGCTGCTGCACGGCGATGAAGCCCATCACGGCCGCGAGGCCCACCGCGATGCCGATCGCGGTCTCGCCGATGAGCGGCGTCTCCGGCCGGAGCTCCGCCAGGATGCCGAGGCCGATCGCGGTGTAGCCGAGCTGGCCCAGCACCTCGAGGGTCACGTCGACGATGGTGGAGGCGATGGCGACGGCGCTGCCGAGCCCCATAAGCATCGTCGCCCGCGCCCCCATGACGAAGCCGCCGAGCTGGGAGAGCGGCAGCACCTCGGAGCCGCTGTCGCGGATGAGCCGGCCCCAGAGGAAGGCCTTGAGCGGCGCCGCCTCCGGCGCCAGCAGGTACCAGCAGAAGCCCAGGAAGGCGATGCCGGCGAGGTGATATGCCACGATGGCGAGGAACCCGAGCCAGCCCACGGCGAAGAGCGCGCGGCCGACCTCGGCGAAGCCGAAATACCCTACCAGCACCGTGCCGACGAGGATGCCCAGGATGGCGACGGCGACGGTGAGGCGCTTCACCGGGCGGCCTCCGGCCGCCGCGACCAGAGACGCAGGCTGCGGAGCGCCACCTTGGCGAGCCCCGGCAGGAAGCTGGGCCGCAGCAGCCCCTCGTCCATCGCGCTCATGCGCCGGGCGTTCTCCCCGTAGCAGTCCTCGAGGAAGCGGCGGAAGGTGAAGCCCTCGAGGAACATGCTGGCCTGGGTCGCGGTGAAATCCTTGCCCTCGTTCTGCTCGGCGCCGCTCTTCGCGGTGGCGACCAGGCGGCGGAGCGCGCGGGTGTAGAAGCGGAGCGAGGCCAAGGCGCGCCGCCAGGCGGCGCCCCGGCCCTGCCGCACCTGGCGGTAGGCCATCCAGTTGACGAAGAAAACGATGTGCCGCGTCTCCTCGTACATCAGCGTCTCGAAGATCTTGAACATGGAGTCCGGCAGGAAGCCCGCCTCGCGGGCGATCTTGAAGACGCCGAAACCCAGGAAGGAATCCATGCACTCGCCGAAGCCGAAATCCTTGAAGGCGGTCTCGATGTCCGCCGGCAGCGGATCGAGCGGCATCTCCTCAACCTCGATGCCGTAGCGGCGGATCATCTCGCGGATGAGCCCGGCGTGGCGCGCCTCCTCGAAGCCCTGCAGGTCGACCGCCTCGCGCAGCATCGGATCGTCGATGGTGACGGCGAACTTCCGCACGATGGCGCCGGCGCGCAGCTCCGTGTGCAGCACCTGCTGCCAGAACGGCACCGAGCGCAGCCGCGCCAGCGCGGCCTCGTCAAGCTCGGGCCAGGGCAACGTCGCCGGGTCGTAGTCCTGGTAGGTCGCCTTGAAGTGGCGGCAGAACAGCTCCTTGTGCGCCTCGGATCCGATCGCGACGGCGGGCTTCGAATTCCGCATGAAGCGCGTCGCGAAGCGCACCAGCGTCGGCACCAGGCGCGGGCGCAGCAGGCGGGCATCGTAGCCGGCGAGCCGGCGGTCGTTCTCGGCGAGACAGATCTCCATCAGCTCCCGCGTGCTGACCTCGATGCCCACGGAGGTACTGCCGGTTACCGTGAAATTATTGTCCTGGGCGGGGCCACCAAGCGTGCGGGCGATGCTCATCCGCTCCCAGATCAGGAAGGCCCAGACGCAGATCACCCGCAATTCGAAGCGGAGGCGCCGCCACCAGGAGAGATTGCGCCGATGCCAGCCCGCCCAGTTGATGAAGAAAGTGATGTGGCGCCCCTCTTCCTGCATCACCGGCTCGAAGGTCGCCACCAGCGCCGGCGGGAAATAGCCCGAGCGCTTCGCCAGCTCGAAGAGGCCGAAAGCGAAGAAGCTGTCGATGCACTCGCTGTAGCCGGTCGTCATGAAGGCCCATTCGGCATCGCTGGGCGCCGGATAGGACGGCTCCGGCGCGAGCTTGATGCCGTAGGCCTCGACCATGTTGGCGAGCACCGTCTTGTGCCGGCCCTCCTCGAAGCCGTTGAGCGCCACCGCCTCCTTCAGCAGCGGATCGGCGACAGAGGCGGCGTAAGTCATCACGTTGATGCTGGCCTTGCCCTCGGTCTGCACCGCGATGTCCCAGATCGGCAGGCTGACGAGGCGATCGCGTGCATCCGCGTCGAGCTTCGGCCAGTCGATCACGGCGGGCTTATAGGGATTGAAGGTGTCGAGCAGCATGCGGCTGAAGAGCCGCAGATGCTGCTCGCTGCCGAGACGGATCGGACCCGGGTCGGCGCCGCGCCAGAAGCGCTGTCTCTCGTCCGCCGCGGCGAGATCGGTGACGCTCATGCCGGTTCCTCGACCATTCCCTACATCTTCATGCCCGGCATGGCACCCGGACCCATGGCGCCCGCCTTCTCCACCGTGGCGGTGACCTGCACCGTCCCGGCCTTCTCGAAGGTGAGGTTTACCGGAAAGCTGTGCCCGGCCACCAGCGGTCCTTTCAGCTGCATCAGCATAACGTGATAGCCGCCGGGTTTCATCTCCACCGCGGCGCCGGGCTTGATCTCCAGCGGGCCCGCCGGGCGCATGCGCATGACGCCGTTCTCCGTCGTCGTGCTGTGGACATCCGCCATGCCGGCGACCGGCGTCGAGACCGCGACCAGCCGGTCGGGATCGGCGCCCTTGTTGTCGAGGGTCATATAGACGGCCGCCGTCTTGGCGCCACCGGGCGTTGCGCGCGCCCAGACGTGACCCACCTCGATGCCGCCGCCGGATTGCGCCGCAGCGCCGGCAATGACGGCAAAAACCAGCAATCCCGCAAAAACGATCGATCTCAGCATGCCTCTCTCTCCTTCATGACGATGTCTTGGCGATGAGCTTGCGCAGTCGCTCGGCCATCTCGTCGGCCGAGGTCTCGTGGGTGAAGGAGGCGACGAAGCGCCCCTTCTCGTCCATGACGTAGACGACGGAAGTGTGGTCCATCAGGTAGCCGTCGGGCGCGTCGGCGGATTTGTAGGGCGCGTAGTAGACCCGATAGGCCTTGGCCGCCGCCGCGATCTGCTCCGGCGTGCCGGTGAGGCCGACGATGCGCGAGTCGAAGGCCCGGACATACTCGGCCAGCACCTTCCGGGTATCGCGCGCCGGATCGATGGTGATGAAGATCGGCTGCACGCGGTCGGCGCCGGTCCCGAGCTCGGCGAGCGCGCCGGCGATCTCGTTGAGCGCGGTCGGGCAGGCGTCGGGGCAATAGGTGTAGCCGAAATAGACCAGCTCGATCTTGCCGCGATAGGTCTGGTCAGTGACCTGGCGGCCCGCGGTGTCGGTGAGGGTGAAGGGCCCGCCGATCGAGGGCATCGTCACCAGCGGAGCGGAGGTGAGCGCCTCCCGCCCCTCGGTCCACCACATCGCCGCGAAGCCGACACCCAGCAGGCAGAGCGCCGCGGCCACGGGCAGCGCATAGAGCCGACGAAAGGATCTCATCGCGTCCCTCCTTCCCCGCCGCTCACGGCGACAGCGCCGGCGGCAGCGTGCCGAGCACGCTCACCGCCACGATCACCAGCGCGCCGAGCCCCTGCTCGAGGGCGACGTTGCGCCAGAGCGCCGTCACCGCGCCGCGCTCCTCCGGCCGCATCTGCAGCACCCGCGGCGTCAGGCGAAAGCGGTTCGACGCGGCGATCGCGATCATCAGCAGCACCAGGCTCGCCTTCGCCAGCAGCACGCGGCCGAAGGCGGTGCCGATGAGCGCGGCGAAGCCGCCGACCAGGAACCAGCTGTTAAGGCAGCCGGTCAGCACCACGGCGGCGACCGCGAGACAGCCGGCCAGGGAGTAGCGCGGCAGGATCACCGCGAGCGCCCGCCGCCAGGCACCGCCGGCGTCGCTCCGCGCGCGGTGCAGCAGATAGGAGAGCGCCGGCAGGCTGCCGAGCCAGAGCGACGCCGCCAGCAGGTGCAAGATCTGCACGCCCACATGGGTGACGCCGGGCACCATCACCGCGTGCCCGGCCCAGGCGAGACCCGCCACCAGCCCGGTGGCGAGGGCGAGGAGAAGGACGCGGCCGCCGACGGTCGCCGCCGGCGCGGCGGGCAGCAGCGCAGCCACCAGCAGCGCCGCGAAGCCGAGATGCCAGATCCAAGCCTTGCCGAAGGTGGTCTCCAGCAGCACCGCCCGGATCGTCTCGCCGTCGATCGCCTGCTCCCAGCCCCCGCCCATGAGCGCCGCCTCGAGGTCGAGCCAGGCGAGCGCCGAGACCAGGGCGAGGATCGCGGCGACGAGCATCAGGCGGCGCAGCCAGCGATCGAGCTCGCCCAGCGCCGCGGCGGCATCGGCGAAGCCGCTGCCGGCGCCCAGACGCAGCAGCGGCGTGCCCAGCAGGATCATCGCCGATCCGAACTGCAGCGCGCGGGCGGCGATCAGCGCCGTCTCCATCGCCGCCCCTCAGGACCCCACGGAGAAGGTGAAGCTGCCCTCGGTCCGGTGGGTGTCGACGGAGATCACGCGCCAGACCACCTTGTAGCGGCCGGGCGGCAGCGCCGGCACGCTGACCTCCAGCAGCGTGCGGTTGCCGGGGTCGAGCGTCGCCTTGCCTTTCTCGACGTGCTGGCCCTGCGCGTCGAGCACGCTGATCGTGCTGAACGCGGCCTCGAGCGCCTCGGTGAACCAGATC
>DATKPX010000090.1:0-3071 GCA_035523855.1 Allostellaceae bacterium | reverse complement strand
CGCACCAGGTGATCTACATTCCGAAGCAGTTCGCGCACGGCTTCCAGACCCTCGCCGACGACACCGAGGTCAGCTACATGGTCTCGGCGTTTTATGTGCCCGAGGCGGCGACCGGGTTGCGCTACGACGATCCCGCGATCGGCATCGACTGGCCGATGCCCGTCGCCGGCATGTCGGAGCGGGATCAGACATGGCCGCTGCTGGAGCAGTCTCCGGTGGCGGGAAAGAGGAGAGGACATTAGATGCAGGCGAGGGCATGCCGCTTCTGCGGCACCGATCTCGAGCACACGTTCGCGGATCTCGGCATGTCGCCGTTCGCGAACTCCAATCTGGAGCCGGCGCAGCTCAACCAGATGGAACGCTTCTATCCGCTGCACGCCTTCGTCTGCCACAAGTGCTTCCTGGTGCAGGTGGAGGAGTTCGAGGCGCCGGCGGAGATCTTCTCGGAATATGCCTATCTCTCGTCCTACTCGGACTCCTGGGTGCAGCACGCCAAGCGCTACGTCGGGATGATCACCGAGCGGCTCGGGCTCGGGCGCAAGAGCCAGGTGGTCGAGATCGCCAGCAATGACGGCTATCTCCTGCAGTTCTTCGTCGCCAAGGGCATCCCCGCCCTCGGCATCGAGCCCGCCGCGAACATCGCCGCCATCGCCGAGCGCAAGGACGTGCGCACCCTGGTGAAGTTTTTCGGCACCGAGACCGCCACTGGCCTCTCGCAGGAGGGCATGCGGGCCGATCTCATCATCGGCAACAACGTCCTGGCCCACGTGCCCGGTCTCAACGACTTCGTCGAGGGGCTCCGCATCCTGCTCGGGGCCCAGGGCGTGGTGACGATGGAGTTCCCGCATCTGCTGCGGCTGATGGACGAGCATCAGTTCGACACCATCTATCACGAGCACTTCTCCTATTTCTCGCTGCTGACAGTGAGCCAGGTCTTCGCCAGCCACGGCCTCACCATCTTCGATGTCGAGGAGCTGCCGACCCATGGCGGCTCGCTCCGCATCTATGCGCGGCATGCGAAGGACGAGACGAAGCCGGTGGGATCGCGCGTCACCGACCTGCTGAGGCGCGAGAAGACGAAGGGGCTGGACACCCTCGCCACCTACCAGTCCGTCGCCAAGACGGTGACGGCGAGCAAACGCGAGCTGCTGCGCTTCCTCATCGACATCAAGAACGACGGCAAGTCGATCGTCGGCTATGGCGCGCCGGCCAAGGGCAACACGCTGCTCAATTACTGCGGCATCCGCGGCGATTTTCTCGACTACGTGGTCGACCGCAGCCCCTACAAGCAGGGCCGCTTCCTGCCGGGGACGCACATCCCGATTCACCATCCCGATAAGATCGCCGAGACCAGGCCAGACTATCTGCTGCTGCTGCCGTGGAACCTCAGGGACGAGATCATGGCGCAGATGGCGTTCGTGCGCGACTGGGGCTGCCGCTTCATCACGCCCTTCCCGACCGTGCGCGTCTATCCCTGAGCGCGCTTCTGCACCGCGCGGATGATCGGCAGCAGCACCTCGAGCGCGGAGCTGGATTCCGCCGGCGCGACGGTGGCGGTCTGATCGCTGGGGAGGCGCGGCAGTCGGGTCACCGTCACGCGGACGCCCGGCATAAAGCGGGTCATGTCTGCCGCCAGCGCCTCGCCGGCCGATTTCGCCATCGCGTACTCGGTCATGTCCCGCGGACGCCGCTCGACGGCGATGGAGGAGGGGTAGAAGGCAGAGAGCTTGCTGCCGAAGCGCGCGGCGAGCGCCGCGCAGAGGTCGTAGAAGCCGGAGACGTAGATGGCCATGAAATCCCGCAGCAGATCGGCGTCGAAAAGCGTGAGCTTGCGCCGGAAGATCTGGCTGGTGGCGAAGTAGTAGAGCTCCGTCGGATGAGTCGGCAACCGCTCCAGCTGCGCCGCCGCCGGCTGCGTCGCGTCATAGGGCATGATCGCGCAGCCGCCGCCGAAGCCCGCGATCTCCTGCCGCACCGCCTCCGCGTCAGCGGCGCCGCGGGCATAGGTGATGACGGGATGGCCGCCGCCCGCGGCGATCATCTTCGCCGTGAGCTCGCCAAGGCCGCGCGAGCCGCCGATGATCAGGGGGTGCTGACCCGCGAACTCGCCGCGCGAGACATGAGTCGCCGCGGCCTCGATGGAAAGCTGCCGCACCGGCGGCCGGCGCGCGAAGGCCTCGACGATACCGGCGAGGCCGGCGCCCGCGATCCGCAGGCGCACCAGGCGGAAGCGGTCGTCGATCTCGGTGACGGCGTAGATCATCTCCTGGCGATCCATCGGCGCCAGATCGACTGTGAGCGAGGAGAACAGCGAGTGCAGCCCCGGACACTCCATGCCGACGAGGTAGGAGAGGGCAGCGAGCCCGCGCAGCCGCCCGGCGCCGATCCAGGCCGCCGCCGCCGGAAACGGCTCCGCGACCGCGGCCGCGCTTGCCGCGAAAGGGATGCCGCCGGCGCGTCCCGCCATCTCCTCGAGGCGGAGCTCGCGCGGCATCCGCAAATGCTCGGGCGGCTCGCGGTCAATATCGAGCGGAGCCGGTGCGGAAGAGCGCTCGGCGAAGGTAAGCCGGACGGTCGCCAGCGTCACGCCGGCGATCTCGATGTGGAGGCTCCAGCCCGCCGCATCCGGCCGCGAGAGCCGGACCGAGGGCGTATCGCCGGCATAGACCGGCTTCAGGAAGCGCGCCTCCAGCGCTTGCGGCGGCGGCGTCGCCCGGTCGTTCCGGCGGGCCAGCGCCTCCAGGCTCCAAAGCAGCAGATGCATGCCATGCACCACCGGCGCTCCCGCCTGGGTGCGCCGGGCGGCGATCGGATCCATATGCAGCGGGTTGCGGTCGCCGGAGAGGCGCGCGAAGCGCTCCTGGTCCTCGGCGCGGAACGTATGGCTCGCCAGCACGTCGGAGGGGGTGGTGTCCATTCGCTCGCCTGCGGCTTCGCTGCAATGTCGGTGATCTTAACCGACGGTTTCCAGGGCGCTGCGCGTCGCCCGCCAGAACACAGCAATGTCACGTGGGCGGATCGCTCGCCGTCGGCGAAACTGCAACGCCGCGCGGCTCCAATGGCTGCCCAAT
>DATKPX010000089.1:0-5521 GCA_035523855.1 Allostellaceae bacterium | reverse complement strand
ATCTCGTCCTCGTCCACGACCAGCGTGCCCGGCGCATCCATGAAGCTCGACAGGACCTGGACGCGGACGCGGTGGTTCATGGCCAGTTCCACCGATCGCGTCTGCAGCACCTTGGCGCCGAGCGACGCCAGCTCCAGCATTTCCTCGTAGGTGATCTTATCGAGCTTTCGGGCCTTCGCAACGATGCGGGGATCGGTGGTGTAGACCCCCTCGACATCGGTGAAGATATCGCAGCGATCGGCCCTGAGCGCGGCGGCGAGCGCCACCGCCGAGGTGTCGGAGCCGCCACGCCCGAGCGTGGTGATGCGGTTGTCGGGGCCCAATCCCTGAAAGCCCGCCACCACCGCGACCTGGCCCTCGCCCATGCGGCGGATCATGTCCTCGGTCGGGATTTCGGCGATCCGCGCCTTGCCGTGCACGCCGTCGGTCTTGAGCGGGATCTGCCAGCCGAGCCAGGAGCGCGCGTTGACGCCGATATCCTGCAGCGCCAGCGCCAGCAGGCCGGAGGTCACCTGCTCGCCGGAGGCCACCACCACGTCATATTCCCGCGCGTCGTGCAGGCTCGAGGTCTGGCGGGTCCAGTCCACCAGTTGATTGGTGACGCCGGCCATGGCCGAGACCACTACCGCCACCTGGTTGCCGGCATCCACCTCGCGCTTTACGCGCAACGCCACGGTCTTGATGCGCGCGATGTCGGCCACCGAGGTGCCGCCGAATTTCTGCACGATGCGCGCCATCAGCCGTCGAGCCCAAAACTCAGGGAAATCAAGCGGGAACCGTGGTTGCCGCGGAAAGCGGGCGTATACATACTCTCCGGGCTGGGAGCGAGGCAAGCATGCCTCGCCCACACCCTAGAGTCGCGAGACGACGCCTCCATGGCCAAGCCGGCGGACACCATCGACCGCGAGGAGATCGAGCGCTTCTCGGCGCTGGCGGAGACGTGGTGGGACCCGAAAGGGTCAATGGCGCCGCTGCACAAGCTCAACCCCGCCCGGCTGCACTTCCTGCGCGATGCGCTCGCTACCCACTTCGGCCGTGACTCGCGAAGCCTTACACCCTTCGAGGGGCTGAGGGTCCTCGACATCGGCTGCGGCGGCGGACTGGTGGCGGAGCCACTGGCGCGGCTCGGCTGCGCCATGACCGCGATCGACGCCGCCGAGGCCAATATCGCGGTGGCGCGGGCCCATGCGGCAACGAGCGGCCTTGCGATCGACTATCGGGCAGCAGCCGCCGAGGATCTCGCCGCCGCCGGCGAGCGCTTCGACGCGGTGCTGGCGCTCGAGGTGGTCGAGCATGTGGCCGATGTGGACGCCTTCCTCGCGGCGGCCGCGGCGCTGATCCGGCCGGGCGGCGTCTTCCTGGGCTCTACCCTCAACCGCACGGCGAAGAGCTTCCTGATGGCGATCGTCGGCGTCGAATACGTGCTGCGCTGGCTGCCGCGCGGGACCCACCAATGGGACCGTTTCCTCCGACCCTCGGAATTCGCCGCCGGCCTCCGCCGCCAGGGGCTGCAGGTGGAGCTGCTGCGCGGGCTCGTCTACGACGTCTTCCGCGACGCCTGGCGCGTCGTCGAGGGCGATCTCGACGTCAATTACCTGCTGGTGGCCCGCAAGCCCACTGCCTGAACCCCGCCCGGAGCGCTTGCCCTTGCGGACACCGGCCGGTTGTTACATCCTTGTTGCGGGGCAACCTCGCTCGTAACAAAGCGCCTGGCGCCAGCCGGAGACGCCCCCGGCAAGCGCCGGGCGGGGATTGCCCAGGGGGAGGGCGGAACTACCGAGTGGTGTTCCATGGCCAATTTCAATTCGCCTCAGGACGATATGCCGCCTGGGGATGCGACGCGGCTTACCGGCAGCATCAAGTGGTTCAATCGTAACAAGGGGTTCGGCTTCATCGTCGCCAGCGATGGCGGCGGCGACGTGTTCCTGCCCCTGGCGGTGCTGGAGCGTTCCGGCTTCAACGAGGCGCCGGAGGGCGCCACCGTCGTCTTCGACTGCGCGCACGGAGCGAAGGGACGCGCGGCGGTGACGGTCGTCAACATCGACCCGTCCACCGCGGTGCCGTCGCGCTCGCATCCGCGCGACCGCGGCGGCGAGAGCCGCGGCCCGGCCGAATCCATGGATGGGGTGGTCAAATGGTACGACCCGGCCCGCGGCTTCGGCTTCGTGGTGGCGAATGACGGCGGCAAGGACATCTTCGTCCATGTGACCGCGCTCAGGCGTGCCGGCATCGAGATGCTGGCACCCGGCCAGCAGGTGCGCATGATGGTGTCGGAAGCGCCGCGCGGCCGCGAGGCCTCGTCGGTGAAGCTGATCTAGCGGCTGCTCGCGCCCCAGACGGCAAGACCGCCGACCAGCGCGCCCGCCGCTACCAGAGAGAAGGCTAGCGCGTAGCTGGCGCTGAGGCTGACCACCAGCCCGAACAGCGCCGGCCCCAGCACGATGCCGAGGAAGGTGATGGAGAGCGCGCCGCCGGTGGCGGCGCCCGCGGTGCCCGCCGGCGCGATCCGCGCCACCTCGGCGAGATAGACGCCGTTCCAGCTGATGCCGGTGGTGCCGAGCAGGCTTGCCACCAGGAAGATCGCGGCGAGCGGCCAGCGCCCGGTGATGAGGGCGGTGGCGACCGAGGCGGCGGCCATGCCGAGCCCCAGCAGCGCCAGCAGCCGGCTCGGCGGCAGCAGCCGGTCAGCGACCCAGCCGAAGACGATGCGGCCGAGGATGCCGCCACCCTGTGCCACCGCCATCACCGCGCCCGCCGTCACCAGCGACAGGCCCGCCTCCTGGGTGAGGAACGTCACCAGGAAGGTGGCGAAGGAGAGCTGCGTCGCCGAGAAGGTGGTGGAGGAGAGCGCGAGGCGCCGCAGGCTCGCGGTCCCCAGCACCAGGCGGATGCCGGCGAGGACGCCGGCGCTCGACCGCGCGACGCCCTTGTCCTCGCCATCGAAGCCCGGCCGCAGCGGCTCGACCATGAGCGCCACGGCGAGGCACATCGCCGCCACTGCGAAGGCGGCGCCGCGCCAGCCGGTCGCGACCGCGAGCGGCGCCGCCAGCGAGCCGGCCATCGCGCCGCCGACGGGAACGCCGGTCTGCTTCAGGGAGAAGACGAAGGAGCGCCGGTGCGGCGGCGTCTGCCGGATCAGGATGTGCGAGCTCGCCGGCGTCACCGGCCCGTAGCCGAAACCCATCAGGATCGCGCCGAGCGCCACCGGCGCCAGCACGCCGCTCGCGCCCAGCGCCAGGCCAAGGGCGCAGAAGACGAGGCAGATCTGGCTGAGGCGCAACGGCCCCATGCGCGCCAGCAGCGCGCCGCTGGCGGCGGAGGTGACGATCGCGCCGCCATAGATGAGCGCGGTGAAGAGGCCGACCCGCTCCGCGGCGACGCCGATATCCGGCGCCGCCAGCGCCGCCAGCACCGGCGGCGTCAGCACGGCCATCGAGACCAGCGCCTGTATGGCGAGAGTGGCGAGGAGGGCAAGCATCGGCGGCGCGGGCGAGTGTGGGACGCGGGCGACGCAGGGGTCAACAGATCGTTGCCGCGGGCGCGGCGCGCCGGGGCTATTGATCCACGTCAATGCGTTGTCGCCGTTTCAAATCGAGCTATAAACTTATGCGCATGACAGTCGCCCCCAGCCTCGGTCGCGACATCACGGCGGCGCTGGCGCTCAAGCTGGCGCTGCTGACGCTGCTCTACGTGCTGTTCTTCAGCGCCGATAACCGCGCCACCGTCGACGCCGAGCGAGCCGCCCGGCAGATTTTCTCGCCGAATCTCGCCACGGAGTCGCCCCGATGATCGATGCCGGCATCGTCGAGCTCTCGCGCCTGCAATTCGCCCTCACCGCCCTCTACCATTTCCTCTTCGTGCCCCTGACCCTCGGCCTCTCCGTGCTGCTGGCGGTGATGGAGACCGTCTACGTGATGACGGGCCGCGAGATCTGGCGCGCCATGACCAGGTTCTGGGGCGTCCTCTTCGGCATCAACTTCGCCATGGGCGTCGCCACCGGCATCACCATGGAGTTCCAGTTCGGCACCAACTGGGCCTATTACGCGCATTATGTCGGCGACATCTTCGGCGCCCCCCTCGCCATCGAGGGGCTGATGGCGTTCTTCCTGGAAGCGAGCTTCGTCGGATTGTTCTTCCTGGGCTGGGACCGGCTCTCCAAGCTCGGCCATCTCACCACCACCTGGCTGGTCGCCATCGGCTCCAACCTGTCGGCGCTCTGGATCCTGATCGCCAATGGCTGGATGCAGAACCCGGTCGGCGCCCGCTTCGATCCGGTGACGCTCCGGATGGAGCTCACTTCGTTCTACGACCTCATGTTCAACTCGGTGGCGCAGGCGAAATTCGTGCACACCGTGAGCGCCGGCTATGTCACGGGATCGATCTTCGTGCTGGCGGTGAGCGCGCTCTACCTGCTGCAGGGCCGTCACGTGGCGCTCGCCAAGCGCTCGATGACGGTGGCGGCGAGCTTCGGCCTCGCCTCGGCGCTCTCGGTGGTGGTGCTCGGCGACGAGAGCGGCTACACGGCGACGCTCGACCAGAAGATGAAGCTCGCCTCGATCGAGGCTATGTGGGAGACCGAGCCGGCGCCGGCGAGCTTTACCGCCTTCGGCATCCCCGACGTGGCCTCGCGCACCACCCGCTACCGGGTCGAGATCCCGTGGCTCCTCGGCATCATCGCCACCCGCTCCTTCGACGAGCCGGTCGACGGCATCAACGATCTCGTCAAGCGCGGCATCCAGCGCATCGAGAGCGGCATCATCGCCTATAAGGCGGTGCAGACGTTGCGCCAGAATCCGGACGACCTCGATGCCAAGGCGGCGCTCGAGGTCCACGTGGAGGACCTCGGCTATGCGCTGCTGCTGAAGCGCTACACGCCCAATGTGGTGGACGCCGACGCCGCCACCATCGCGCGCGCCGCCGACGATCTCATCCCCAACGTGCCGGTGCTGTTCTGGGCCTTCCGCTTCATGGCCGGGCTCGGCTTCTATTTCATCGCGCTCTTCGCGCTCTCCTTCTACCTCGCCTCGGTGCGCAAGCTGGAGCAACGCTGGTTCCTGCGCATTGCGCTCTGGAGCCTGCCGCTGCCGTGGCTCGCCGCCGAGCTCGGCTGGATCGTGGCGGAATACGGCCGGCAGCCCTGGGTGGTCGAGGGCGTGCTGCCGACCTTCCTCGGCGTCTCCTCGGTCTCGTTCGGCAGCATCCTCGGCTCGCTGGTGGGGTTCGTGGTGTTCTACAGCACGCTCGCCGTGATCGA
The DNA here is from genome assembly GCA_035523855.1 of Allostellaceae bacterium. GTDB lineage: Bacteria > Pseudomonadota > Alphaproteobacteria > ATCC43930 > CGMCC-115725 > DASZHJ01. The sequence goes on along the minus strand of DATKPX010000089.1, from coordinate 267 downwards.
CGTCGTGCTGATGGTGCGCGCGATCCGCCGCGGGCCGGCCTGGGATCCGCCGCCGCGCGGGCAGGTGACGCCGCTCCGCGCCGTCGCCGCCGGGGAGGATTGAGATGCCCGACTACGATATCCTCCGCTTCATCTGGTGGGCGCTCCTCGGCATCCTGCTGATCGGCTTCGCGGTGCTCGACGGCTACGATCTCGGCACCGCCATGCTGCTGCCCTTCGTCGCCCGCACCGACGGCGAGCGCCGCCAGGTGCGCGAGGCGATCGAGG
>DATKPX010000088.1:0-3950 GCA_035523855.1 Allostellaceae bacterium | reverse complement strand
GCGATCGCGCGCGCCGGCATCGCCCGCAGCTTCCAGACGCCGGCGCTGCCGCCGGATCTCGCCACCCTCGACGCCGTCGCGGTGGCGCGGGCCAGCATCGGCGGGCGGATCGGTCTTCCCGTGGCTCTCACCGGCCGGGACGCCGGCGATGAGAAGCAGCGCATCGAAGCGGAGGCGCTCGCTCTTCTCGACCGCCTCGGCGCCGCTTCCGCCGCGGCAACGCGTTGCGGGGCGCTGGCGCCGGGGCTCGCGCGCCGGGTCGAGATCGCCCGCGCCCTGGCGCTGGAGCCGCGCCTCCTCATCCTCGACGAGCCCGCTGCCGGCCTCGACGACGGCGAGCGGCGTGACCTCGCGGCGCTGCTGAGCGCGCTCGCCCGCGAGGGGCTAGCACTCATGGTGATCGAGCACGACATGGAATTCCTGCTGCCGATCGCCGACCGCGTCATCGCGCTCGACCAGGGCCACCTCATCGCCCAAGGCGTGCCGGCCGAGATCCGCCGCCATCCCGCGGTGATCGCCGCCTATTTCGGCGAGCCCGGAAGCGAGCGCGCATGAGCGAGCCGCTGCTGGCGGTAGAGGGTCTCGGCACCGCGGCGAGCGCCGGCGTGCCGCTCGCGGGAATCTCGCTCACCGTCGCCGCCGGCGAGGTGGCGGCGCTGCTGGGCGCCAACGGCGCCGGCAAGACCACGCTCCTCCGCGCGGTGATGGGGCTGGTGCCGTCGAGTGGCCGGCTGCGCTTCCGCGGCCGCGAGCTCGGCCATTCGGGCGCCGGTGCCCGCGCGCGCGGCGGCATGGGCTATGTGCCGGAGGGGCGGCGTCTCTTCGCCGGCATGAGCGTGCGCGACAATCTCCTGGTGGGCTGCCTCGCCGCCGGCGCCGTCGCCAGGCAGCGCCTCGCCGAGGTGCTGGCCCTCTTCCCCGCGCTCGCGCCGCGCCTCGCGACGCCGGCCTGGCAGCTCTCCGGCGGGCAGCAGCAGATGCTGGCGATCGGTCGCGCGCTGATGGGCGCGCCGGCGCTGCTGCTGCTGGACGAAGCCTCTCTCGGCCTCGCGCCGCTGGTGGTGGAGGAGGTGCTCACGCGCATGCGCGCCCTCGCCAGCCACGGCACGGCGGTGCTGCTCGCCGAGCAGAGCATCGGCCGCGCGCTCGCCGTCGCCGACCGCGCCTACGCGCTCCGGCGCGGCCGCATCGTCGCCGAGGGCACGCCGGCGGCGCTGCGGGCGAGCGGCATTCTCGAACACGCCTTCCTCGGCGCGGATGTTGCGCTATCCTCGCAGTCCCAAACAGGAGGTCGCCCATGAAGGTCTACAACCCGTCCACGGTGCACACCGCGCCCACCTACAATCACGGCGTCGAGGTGCCGCCCAATGCACGCTGGCTTTATATCTCCGGCCAGATCGGCGTCGGTCCCGACGGCAAGATGAAGGACGGCATCGAGGCGCAGACGCAGCAGGTATGGGAGAACATCAAGGCGGTGCTGGCCGCCGCCGGCATGGGCGTCGAGGATCTGGTGAAGCTGACCGCCTACCTCACCGACGAGAACACCATGGACGGTTTCCGCAAGGTGCGCAGCCAGCATCTCGGCTCCCACAAGCCGGCCTCGACGCTGGTGGTGATCAAGCGGCTGGCGCTGCCGGGCCTGCTGGTCGAGGTCGAGGCGGTGGCGGCGAAAGCCTGAGCGTCGCGATACACGGGGGGCGCATCATGACAGCACGCTATGACCTGGTCCTGCGCGGCGGCCGCGTGATCGACGGCACGGGAGCCGCCTCGCAGACCCTCGACGTCGCGGTCAGCGGCGATCGCATCGCCGCCGTCGAGCGCCTCCCCGCCGGCAGCGGCCGGCGTGAGATCGATGTCGCCGGCCTCGCGGTGGCGCCCGGCTTCATCGACGTTCACACCCACGACGACCGGGCGCTCTTCGCGACGCCGGCGATGGCGGCAAAGGTGAGCCAGGGCGTCACCACCGTGGTGACCGGCAATTGCGGCGTGTCGCTGGCGCCGCTCACCCTCGACCGCGCGCCGCCGCCGCCGCTCGATCTCATCGCCGACCGCGAGGGCTATCGCTTCCCGCGCTTCGCGGACTATCTCGCCGAGGTGGACGCGCATCCGCCCGCCCTCAATGCGGCGGCGCTGGTGGGACACTCATCGCTGCGGGTCGGCACCATGGCGAAGCTCGACCGCGCCGCAAGCCCGGCGGAGATCGAAGCGATGCGCAAGCGGCTCGCCGAGGCGCTGGAGGCCGGCGCGGTCGGTCTCTCCACCGGCCTCTGGTACGATCCCGCCAGCGCCGCCCCCAAGGAGGAGGTGATCGCGCTGGCGGCGCTGCTGCGCCCGGCGGGCGCGCTCTACACGACCCATATGCGCAACGAGGCCGACTACGTGCTCGACAGCCTCGACGAGACCTTCGCCGTCGGCCGCGCTGCCGAGGTGCCTGTCGTGGTCTCCCACCACAAGGTGGTCGGCAAGACCAATTTCGGCCGCACCGAGGAAACCCTGCCGGTGATCCGCGCGGCGATGGCGAAGCAGGCCGTCGGCCTCGACTGCTATCCCTACGTCGCCTCCTCGACGGTGCTCCGGCCCTTCATGGTGCCGTTCGCCCTCAAGGTGCTGGTCACCTGGTCGAAGCGCGCGCCGGAGATGGCCGGGCGCTATCTCGGCGACATCGCCGCGGAATGGAAGGTGAGCGAGGCGGAAGCCTGCGAGCGGCTGCAGCCGGCGGGCGCGGTCTACTGGACCATGGACGAGGCGGACGTGAAGCGCGTGCTCGCCTTCGAGCACACGATGATCGGCTCCGACGGGCTGCCGCACGATCTCCACCCGCATCCGCGACTCTGGGGCACTTTCCCCCGCGTGCTCGGCCACTATTGCCGGGAGGAGAAGCTGTTTCCGCTGGAGGAGGCGGTGCGCCGCATGACCAGCCTCTCCGCCGATCGCTTCGGCCTCACCAACCGCGGCCGGATCGCGCCCGGCGCCTATGCGGATCTCTGCGTCTTCGATCCGGCGACGGTGATCGACCGCGCGAGCTTCGAGGCGCCGATGACGCCCGCCGCCGGCATCGCCCATGTGCTGGTGAACGGCACGATCGTCTGGCAGGAGGGCGCGGAGACCGGCGCCCGGCCGGGACGCGCGCTCCGCCGGCAGCAGATGCAGAAGGAGCGCGCCGCCGCCTGAGGAGCGCTCAGCGCCGGATCAGGATATCCGCCCCGTCGCGGCGCTTCTCCCATCCCGCGCGCTCCAGCTCCGGCGTTTCCGCCGCCCGCTCCTGATAGCCGAGGCAGAGATAACCCACCAGGCGCCAGTCCGCCGGCACGTCCAGGATCCCCGCGATCTCGGCGGGCTCCAGGATCGAGACCCAGCCGAGCCCGACACCCTCGTCGACATCTGGCCGGTGGACGCGCGCGGCAAGCGCTGAGATGCTAGGCTGAAGGCCCGGCGTCGAAGGACGCGGGATATCGATCCGGGAGGAAACGGCCGTGAGCGGCGCAGCACCGCCCGAATTCGACGCGGCGTTTCGCGACAAGCTGCAGGAGCTGCTCGCCTGGCGGCGCGACGTGCGGCGCTTCCGGCGCGATCCCTTGCCGGACGGGCTCCTCGAGCGGCTGGTCCACGTCGCGATGCTGGCGCCTTCCGTGGGGCTGAGCCAGCCCTGGCGCTTCGTGCTGGTCGAGGACCCCGGGCGGCGCGCGGCGGTGCGCGGCAATTTCGAGCGCGCCAACGCCGAGGCGCTGGCGGCGCATGAGGGCGAGGAGGCTCGGCTCTATGCGAGCCTGAAGCTCGCCGGTCTCGAAGAGGCGCCGGTGCAGCTTGCCGTCTTCGCCGACCGGGGGACGCCGCAGGGCCGCGGTCTCGGCCGCCGCACCATGCCGGAGATGATCGAGTACTCCGTGGTCGCGGCGATCCATACGCTCTGGCTGGCGGCGCGCGCGGACGGCATCGGGCTCGGTTGGGTC
>DATKPX010000087.1:0-14333 GCA_035523855.1 Allostellaceae bacterium | reverse complement strand
CTCGCCCTCCTTGAGGCCGAGCTTCTGCAGCATCGACTCCATGCGCTCGGAGCCGAAGATGCGCATCAGGTCGTCCTCGAGGGAGACGTAGAACTTGGAGGCGCCGGGATCGCCCTGGCGGCCGGAGCGGCCGCGCAGCTGGTTGTCGATGCGCCGGCTCTCGTGCCGCTCGCTGGCGACGACGTAGAGGCCGCCGGCCTTGCGCGCCACCTCGCGGAAGGCGGCGATCTCGGCCCGGATCGCCTGCTCGCGGCGCTCGCGCTCGGCCGGGTCCTCGATGCTGCCCAGCTCCTGCTTGAGCCGCATGTCGAGATTGCCGCCGAGCTGGATGTCGGTGCCGCGGCCCGCCATGTTGGTTGCGATGGTGACGGCGCCCGGCCGGCCGGCCTGGGCAATGATGTAGGCCTCCTGCTCGTGGTAGCGCGCGTTCAGCACCTGGTGCGGGATCTTGCGCTTCTTGAAGATCTCGGAGAGCTGCTCCGACTTCTCGATGCTGACGGTGCCGACCAGCACCGGCTGCTGGCGCTTCGCGCACTCGATCACCAGCTCGGTGACAGCGTCGAACTTCTCGCGGATCGAGCGGTAGACCTCGTCGTCGTGGTCGACGCGCAGCACCGGCACGTTGGTGGGCACCTCGATCACCTCGAGCTTGTAGATCTCGGCGAACTCGGTGGCCTCGGTCATCGCCGTGCCGGTCATGCCCGCGAGCTTGGGGAACAGGCGGAAGTAGTTCTGGTAGGTGATCGAGGCCAGCGTCTGGTTCTCGGTCTGGATGGTGACGGCTTCCTTCGCCTCCAGCGCCTGGTGCAGGCCATCGGAGTAGCGCCGGCCCTCCATCATGCGGCCGGTGAACTCGTCGATGATGACGACCTTGTCGTCCTTCACAATGTAGTCGGTGTCGCGCGCGAACAGCTTGTGCGCGCGGAGCGCCTGGTTGACGTGATGGACGAGGGCGATGTTGTGGATGTCGTAGAGCGAGCCGGTCTTCAGCAGCTCGGAGCCGCGCAGCATCTCCTCGATGCGCTCGACACCGCTCTCGGTCAGCGTCACCGCGCGCTGCTTCTCATCCTTCTCGAAATCCTCCGGCAACAGCTTGGGAATGAGCGCGTCGACGCGGCGGTAGAGCTCGGAGCTGTCCTCGGTCGGGCCCGAGATGATGAGCGGCGTGCGCGCCTCGTCGATCAGGATCGAGTCCACCTCGTCGACGATCGCGTAATTGAACTTCCGCTGCACCATGTCGGCGAGACGGAACTTCATGTTGTCGCGCAGATAGTCGAAGCCGAACTCGTGATTGGTGCCGTAGGTGACGTCGGCGGCATAGGCCTCGCGGCGCTCCGGATCCGTGAGCTCGTGCACGATGCAGCCGACGGTGAGGCCGAGGAAGCGGTAGATCTGGCCCATCCACTCGCTGTCGCGCTTGGCGAGGTAGTCGTTGACGGTGACGACGTGGACGCCGAGCCCCTCGAGGGCGTTCAGGTAGACCGCCAGCGTCGCCACCAGCGTCTTGCCTTCGCCGGTCTTCATCTCGGCGATCATGCCGCGATGGAGAACGACGCCGCCCATCAGCTGGACGTCGAAGTGGCGCTGGCCGAGGGTGCGCTTCGCCGCCTCGCGGACGGTGGCGAAGGCGTCCGGCAGGATGTCGTCGAGGTCCTCGCCCTTCTCCAGCCGCTCCTTGAGCCAAGGCGTGCGCTGGGCCAGCGCCTCGTCGGAGAGCTGCTCGAGCTCGGGCTCCAGCGCGTTGACGGCGTCGACCAGCGGCTGCAGGCCCTTCACGTAGCGGTCGTTCGCGGAACCAAAGAATCGCCGAGCCAGGGCGCCGATCATTCAGGTGACCTCGGGAGTGCTGGAGCGCGGTGGAGATCGCCCCAAGGGCGACCGCCAGACAGATAGGGGGAGAAGCCCGCGCTGTCAATTCGAGCGCGCGACTCCGACGCAACAATTCCTTCATTTTCAGCCGATTGCCGGCGATTCCCGCACGTCCGCGTGACCGCCAGCCAGCTGGCTTGCCCGGCGGTTCCTAATGTGCGAGATAGGCGCCACCGCCGCCCTCGGTGCGGCCGTACCCGCTCTCTTGCCCACAGGGAATACAAGACTATGTCCGGCCGCTCCTTCCTCGCGCTCGCCATGGCGCTGCTCGTCGCCACCCCGGCCCTCGCCCAGACGGCGGCGCCAGCCGCCGCGCCCGCCCAGGGCGACCCGGTGGTCGCCCGCGTCAACGGCTCGGAGCTGCACCGCTCCGACGTGGTGGCGGCCCGCCAGATGCTGCCGCCGCAGGTGCAGCAGATGCCCTTCGAGCAGGTCTATCCCTTGCTGCTCGACCGCATGGTGACCGAGATGGTGGTGGCGCAGGCGGGCCGCAAGCAGAAGCTCGCCGACGATCCCGAGGTCAAGAAGAAGATGGCGCAGATTCAGGATCAGGTGATCGAGGAGGCCTACCTCAACCGCTACCTGAAAAGCACCCTCACCGAGGACAAGATCAAGGCGCGCTACGCCCAGTTCGCCAAGGAGCAGAAGCCGCAGGAGCAGGTGAACGCCCGCCACATCCTGGTGAAGACCGAGGACGAGGCGAAGGCGGTGATCGCCGAGCTCAAGAAGGGCGGCGATTTCGCCGCCCTCGCCAAGCAGAAGAGCAGCGATCCCGGCAGCAAGGACAATGGCGGCGATCTCGGCTGGTTCGGCAAGGACGAGATGGTGCCGGAATTCGCCGACGCCGCCTTCAAGCTGCAGAAGGGCCAGTACACCGACACGCCGGTGAAGACGCAGTTCGGCTATCACATCATCAAGGTCGAGGACCGCCGCACCGCGCCGCCGCCGACGCTCGAGGAGGCGCGGCCGCAGCTGGTGGCGCAGCTGCAGCGCGAGCTCTACGAGGCGAAGATCAAGGAGCTGCGCTCGGGCGCCAAGATCGAGACCTTCAACCTCGACGGCTCCAAGGCGGCACCCGCGCCGGCCCCCGGCCCGACGCTGGCACCGGCGCCCGCCCCGGCGAAGCCCTAAGGCACGCGCCGCCGATGCCGATGCTGTCGCCGCTGGCGCCCGCCCGCTTCCCGCACCTGCCGCCGCTCAGCGGCGTCAAGCTCGCCAGCGCCGCCTGCGGCATCCGCTACCAGGGCCGCGAGGACCTGATGGTGGCGGTGCTGGATCCCGGCACCGCGGTCGCCGGCGTCTTCACCCGCTCGCAGACCCCCGGCGCGCCGGTGGACTGGTGCCGGAAATGCCTGCCCCATCGCGTCGCGCGCGCCATCGTCGTCAACTCCGGCAACTCCAACGTCTTCACCGGCCGCGCCGGCCGCAAGGTGGTGGAGGCAACGGCCAAGACCGCGGCGAAGCTGGTGAAGTGCCGGCCGGACGAGGTCTACATCTCCTCGACCGGCGTGATCGGCGAGCCGCCGCCGGCGGAGAAGATCCTGGCGGGGCTGCCCGGCGCCTTCGCCGCCGTCTCGCCCGGCCACTGGGGACAGGCGGCGCGCGCCATCATGACAACGGACACCTTCCCCAAGGGCGCCACCAAGACCGCCAAGATCGACGGCACCACCGTCACCATCAACGGCTTCGCCAAGGGCTCCGGCATGATCGCGCCGGACATGGCGACCATGCTGGTCTATCTCTTCACCGACGCGGCGATCGCGGCGCCGGCGCTGCAGCGGCTGCTCAGCGATACCAACGAGATCTCCTTCAATTCGATCACCGTCGACGGCGACACCTCCACCAGCGACACCGTGCTGCTCTGCGCGACCGGGAAGGCCTCGCACAAGAAGGTGACGCGCGCCGCCGATCCGCGCCTCAAGGGCTTCAAGGCGGCGCTCGAGGCGGTCATGGTCGATCTCGCCCAGCAGGTGGTGCGCGACGGCGAGGGAGCGGAGAAGTTCGTCGCCATCGAGGTGAAGGGCGCAGTCTCCGACCTCTCGGCGCGCCGCGTCGGGCTTGCCATCGGCAACTCGCCGCTGGTGAAGACCGCGCTCGCCGCCAACGACGCCAACTGGGGCCGCATCGTCATGGCGGTCGGCAAGGCTGGTGAGAAGGCGGATCGCGACCGCCTGAAAATCTCCGTTGGCGGCATCAAGATCGCCGAGAAGGGCGGCCCGGTGCCCGGCTATGACGAGGCGCCGGTGACCGAGCACATGAAGGGGCGCGAGATCTCCATGCAGATCGATCTCGGCCTCGGCAAGGGCCGCGCCACGGTCTGGACCTGCGATCTCACCCATCGCTACATCGACATCAATGGCAGCTACCGGAGCTGACCCGGTTCCTGTCGTTCTCGTCGTCGCGGTGGCGCTCGTCGATGCGGACGGGCGCGTGCTGCTGGCCCAGCGCCCGGAAGGAAAGCCGATGGCCGGGCTCTGGGAGTTTCCCGGCGGCAAGGTGCAGGCCGACGAGACGCCGGAGATCGCCCTTATTCGTGAGCTGAAGGAGGAGCTCGGCATCGACGTCACCGCGAGCTGCCTTGCCCCCTTCACCTTCGCCTCCCACCGCTACGAGCGCTTCCACCTGCTGATGCCGCTCTATGTCTGCCGGCGCTGGCAGGGGACGGTGACGCCGCGGGAAGGCCAGAGCCTGACCTGGGTGCGCCCTCCCCGCCTCGACCAGTACCCGATGCCGCCCGCCGACAAGCCCCTCGTGGCGATGCTGCGCGACCTGCTCTAAACGCGGGCAGCCGCTCGCGTCTGCATCACCGGATTGTGAAAAACTCATAACGGCCAATGGCTTCCGGCTCCCTATATGAGCTTAGGGGCGCGCAAGGAATAACCGCGGCCCGTGGGGTGTCCATTCGGTGCCCGGCGAAGGGAGCCGAGACGCAGGGTTTGGGGGCCGCTTTCTGGCCGACCCGGAGTGATCCACGCCACAGGGGGTGAGTGACCGCGGAGCGCATTCTGCGCGCCCGATCGCTCGAACATTCGATGACTGCGCCGCGGACGGGGGTCCGCGGCCAAGAGGAGAGATCGTCGTGAGCTTGGCGGCAGCAGTAGGCACCATCGGGAGTCGTGTGATGAGCAGGTACCAGACGTCCGGCTGGACCATGGGGCGCGAGATCGTCGTGACCTGGCTCATCGCCGCCGCCGTCGTGGCGGTGCTGCTGTTCCTGCCTGCCAATGACGGCGCCGGCCTCGACCAGGCCCTGAGCGCGCTGTCGCCGGCGGCGGCGAGCGACAATTCCGCGACCGCGGAAGATCCGGACGACGCCGACGTGCCGCCCGCCAACGCCTGCTCGGAGCGCGACTACGCCAACGAGCGCTGCTGAGTCTGGCACTGGTCGCACCGGCGATCTGCAGCGACCGCCGACTACCGTCCCGCTTTCTCGCCCGCTGAGTTCTCCACCGAGCCCAGCGCATCGGCGAGGCGGGTGGCCGCGCTGCCGGGCTTGAGCGGCTGCGGCTGGCTCTCGTGCGGCGCCCAGGCGGTCAGCGTCACGATCTCGAAGGTGGCGGGGATGCGTCCGTCGCCATCGGCGAAGCGGTCGTGATAGACCGCCGCCATGCGCATCAGCGTCGCGCGCCGGGTGAACGCGCGGCGGCGCTCGCGGAGCCCGTTGGTCTCGCCCATGGCGCGCAGCTCCGCCATCAGCGCGAAAGCGTCGCGATAGGTGACGGTGATGCGGTCGCTGTCCACCACCGGCAGCGCGAAGCCCGCCCGCTGCAGCAGCCCGGCCAGGTCGCGCCCGTCCGCCATCGGCGAGACGCGCGGGCTGACGCCGCCCTCCTCGGCAAGCTCCGCCTCGAAGAAGGCGCGCCGCAGCTCGTGCAGCGTGTCGCCGCCGAGCACCGCGGCGAGCAGCATGCCGTCGGGCCTGAGCGCGCGGCGCAGCTGCAGCAGCGCGCCCGGGAGATCGTTGGTCCAATGGAGCGCCAGCGGGCTCAGCGCGAGATCGAAGCTGGCCGCCGCGAAGGGCAGCGCCTCCGCCTCGGCGGAAAGCCGCGCGCTCGCCCGCGGCGACGACAGAAAGGCCGGTGCATCGTCGCTCTCCACCAGCAGGTCGAGGCCGCCGCGCGCCGCCAGCGCACCCGGCAGCGCGCCGCGCCGGCCGCCCAGCACCAGGGCGCGGGAGAACCGCCGCGTCACGTCCTGCAGGCGCTCGGCCAGCAGGGACGCCGCCTCCTCGTGCAGGAACTCGGCGGTGCCGATCCGCGCCGCCCGCTCGCGGTGCCGCCGCACCGCCCGCCGATCGAAGATCTCGATGCCCTCGCCCGTGCCGTCGCTCGTCATGGGCGCTATTGGGCGCGGCGTCGGGGAAAAGTCAACGCGTTGACAGGCCGGCGGCTCCCACGCTCCCCTGGTGTCATGCTGTCGCTCGCGCCCGCCGCCGCCATCGCCAGACGCTGGGGAACGGCGGCGCTCAACCTGGTGCTGCCGCCCCGCTGTCTCGCCTGCAGCGCCGAGGTCGAGGCAAGCCACGGACTCTGCGCGCCCTGCTGGCGAAAGCTCACCTTTCTCGCCGAGCCCTGCTGTGCCTGCTGCGGCCTGCCCTTCGCCTATGACCTCGGCGACGGCACCCTCTGCGGTGCCTGCCTGCGCGCGCCGCCGCTCTACGACTTCGCCCGCGCCGCGCTTCGCTACGACGAGGGCAGCCGCGGCCTGGTGCTGGGTTTCAAGCACGGCGACCGCCTGCATGGCACGCCCGCCTTCGGCGACTGGATGCGCCGCGCCGCCGGCACGCTTCTCGCCGAGATCGACCTGCTGGTGCCGGTGCCGCTGCACCGGCTGCGCCTGTTGAAGCGGCGCTACAACCAGGCAGCGCTTCTCGCCCATGCGCTCGGCCGCGCGAGCGGCATCAAGGTGGCACCCGACCTGCTGCAGCGCCGGCGCCGCACCGTCTCGCAAGGCGAGTTTGGGCCGGAGGGCCGCCGCCGCAATGTGCAGGGCGCCTTCGCGCTGAAGCGCCGCGCCACGGTGGCCGGCCGCTCGGTGATCCTGGTCGACGACGTCCTCACCACCGGCGCCACGGTCGAGGAATGCGCCCGCGTCCTGAAGCGCGCGGGCGCCCGGCGCGTCGGCGTGGTGACCCTGGCGCGCAGCCTGCGCGGCGAGCCCTAAAGCGGCCCGCGCCAGCGGAGCCTGACGACGCCCGCTTCCTTGGCAAGATCGCCGACGAAGGCAGGCATCTCGCTGCTGCCGGGATGGCGAAGCTCTTTCACCCAGAACACGAGATTGCGGCGCCCGCCGGGCGGATCCAGGGAAACCTGGACTTGCTTCACCGCCACGCCCGCGACATCCAGCCGGTGCCGAATTTCCCGCTCGCTGGGGCCGCTGGCGTCGAGCTCGATCGCGAATCGGGCCTCGTGCTCGTGCTGCAACAGCCCCTCGATCAGTTTCAGGCCCCAGAGCGCGAACAGTCCGAGCGCGGTCGCCGCCAGGCCGAGGCCGATCTGGCCGCCGCCGAGGCAGAGACCGATCACGGTGACCAGCCACAGCGTCGCGGCAGTGGTGACGCCGACGACGATGTTGTCGCGCCGCAGGATGGCGCCGCCGCCGATGAATCCGACGCCGGTGAGAATGCCGAGCGGCAGCCGCATCAGATCGTTCATCACGAAGGAGTCCGAGGTACGCCCGGCGAGCGGCAGCAGCAGGTTGACCTGCAGCATGGCGACGGAAGCGGCAAGGCAGACCAGCACCGTCGTGCGCATGCCGGCGGCCTTGCCATGCTCACTACGATTGTAGCCGATGACGATGCCGGCCAGGACCGTGAGCGCGAGCCGCAGCGCCATCTCCTGCCAGGACAACGACGCGGACATCGACTGCAGCGACGTGATGACCTCCATCCCCGGATGACGACGGCTTCCGTCGACCGCGTCTCCTCTGCAAACGGCAAGCCCCGGCAAACGATCCAGGGTTGCTCCACGAGCATGGGGCGAATTTCGGCGACCCAGATAAATCTTTTAGTATCAATATCTTGGAGTTAGATCGAGAAGGCCGCCGGGAGGCGCTGCGACCCTCGCCTGGGTCGCGCGGACGTGCGCATCCTTGACAGCGGCCGGCGGAGCCCGACATTGGGAGCGACAACAGCGGAGCGCGGGATGGCCCAGGTCGAGATCTACAGCACCTTGTTCTGCCCCTATTGCGCCCGGGCGAAAGCCCTGCTGGAGCGCAAGGGCGTCAGGTACGTCAACATCGACGTCTTCGAGGATCCGAGCCGGCGCGCCGAGATGCAGCAGCGTGCCGGCGGCCGCACCAGCGTGCCGCAGATCTTCATCGACGGCGAGCACATCGGCGGCAGCGACGAGCTGGCCGCTCTCGACCGGGCCGGCAAGCTCGACCCGAAGCTCGGGCTTGCGAAGCCGTGAGCGCCGCCTTCAAGGCCGCCTGCCTGCAGCTCAACTCGGCGCGCGAGGTCGAGCCCAACATCGCCAGCCTCGGCGATCTCGCGCGGCGCGCCCGCGACCAGGGCGCCGATCTCATCATGTCGCCGGAGGTGAGCGACATGATCGAGCCCGACCGTGCCCAGCGCTTCGCCAAGGCGAAAGCTGAGGCCGAGCACCCGATGCTGGCGGCCGGGCGCGCGCTCGCGAAGGAGCTGGGCGCCCATCTGCTGCTGGGCTCGCTCGTCGTCAGGCTCGGCCCCGAGACGCTCGCCAACCGCTCCTTCCTGATCCGGCCCGACGGCGAGATCGCCCAGCGCTACGACAAGATCCACATGTTCGACGTCGAGCTGCCGAACGGCGAGCGCTATCGGGAATCCGCGGTCTTCAAGCCCGGCGACAGGACGGCGCTGACGCCGCTGCCCTGGGGCGTCCTCGGCATGACCGTCTGCTACGACATGCGCTTCCCGCAGCTCTATCGCGCCCTGGCGCAGGCCGGCGCCGACTTCCTCACCGTGCCCTCCGCCTTCACCGTGCCGACCGGCCGCGCCCACTGGCACGTGCTGCTGCGCGCGCGCGCCATCGAGACCGGCTGTTTCGTCTTCGCGCCGGCGCAATGGGGCGAGCACGCCAACGGCCGCAAGACCTATGGCCACTCGCTGATCATCGCGCCCTGGGGCGAAATCCTGGCCGAGGCCGAGGACGGCACCGGCGTGATCATGGCCGAGATCGATCCCGCCAAGGTGATGGAGGCGCGCCGCCAGGTGCCTTCGCTCTCCCACGACCGCGCCTTCCTGGCACCGACCGCGCTCAAGAAGCCGATCGCGGCGGAGTAGTCGGCAGCGGCGCTTCCTTTGCCTTCACCGCCGCGATGCGCTGGATCGCCGCCGGGCGCGGCTGATCGACGATCCCCTGCTCGAAAGCGACGATGGTGAGGTCGGCGAAGGCGTGCAGCAGCTCGCCGGGTCGCAGCAGGAAGGCGGGATTGCTCGGGCGGCCGAAGCGCTCGTTTCCCAGCATGAAGGTCTCGTAAAGGACGGCGCCGCCCGGCGCCAGCGCCGCCACCAGCGCCGGGAAGAGCGGCCGGTGGAAGTAGTTGGTGACGACGATGCCGCCGAAGCCCTCCCCCAGCCGCCAGGGCCCGCCATCCTCGAGATCGAGGGTCACGATCTCGACCGCGGGGTCGCCGGCGAAGTCGGCCCGGAGCGCCGCCGTGTCGCGATCGGCGGCCGTCACCGGGAAGCCGCGCGAGCGCAGCAGGCGCACATGCCGGCCGCCGCCCGCCGCCAGATCCAGCACCCGGCCGCCCTTTCGGATGAGCGGAATAAATCTTTCAATCCAATGTGATACCGGAAAGTCGGCAGGCCGCGGCAGGGCGTTTGGCACTTGAACCCCGAGATTGCTAAACCACCTCTTAACGTGTCACAGTTTAGCGTGACCGTGAGGAGTCGAGACCGCACATGATCCTCTACACGCTCCGCTGCGAGGCCGAGCACGAATTCGAGGCCTGGTTCCGCGACGGCGCCGCCTACGACACCCAGGCGGAAGCCGGCGAGGTCGCGTGCCCGCATTGCGGCAGCACCGAGGTTGACAAGGCGCCGATGGCGCCGCGCGTCGCCCGCCCGCGCGCCGAGCCGACGCCAGCGCAGGTGCGGCGGATGCTGCAGCAGGTACGTCAGCATGTAGAGGCGAACTGCGACTACGTCGGCGACAAGTTCGCCGAGGAAGCGCGCGCCATGCACGAGGGCAAGACCGAGCATCGCGGCATCTATGGCGAGGCCACCGACGCCGAGCACGAGGAGCTGGCGGAGGAAGGCATCGAGGTGCACCGCATACCCTGGCTTCCGCCCAGCGACGCCTGAGCGGAAGACGCGTTTCCGCGTCGCGCCGAGCTTCCATTTCGGCCGAAAAGCTCCTTTGACTGCGCAACGCTGATCGGGCAGAACCGGCGCCATCCCAACGACGCTGGCGGTTCCCATGCCCAAGTTCCGCACCCTCGATCAGATCGATCCTACCGGGAAGCGCGTCCTGGTGCGCGCCGACCTCAATGTTCCCGTGAAGGATGGCCACGTCACCGATGCGACGCGCATCGAGCGCCTGGCGCCGACGCTGCTCGATCTCGCCAAGCGAGGCGCCAAGGTGATCGTGATGTCGCATTTCGGGCGGCCGAAAGGAAAGCCCGACCCTGCCTTCTCGCTGAAGCCGCTGGCGGGGCCGCTGAGCCAGGCGCTCGGCGGCAAGCCGATCGCCTTCGCCACCGACTGCGTCGGGCCCGAGGCGGAGCGCGTCGTCGCCGCGTTGAAGCCGGGCGACATCGCGCTGCTGGAGAATCTGCGCTTCTACGCCGAGGAGGAGAAGAACGATCCCGGCTTCGCCCGGAAGCTCGCGGCGCTCGGCGACCTCTACGTCAACGACGCCTTCTCCGCCGCCCACCGCGCGCACGCCTCGACCGAGGCGCTGGCGCATCTGCTGCCGGCGGCGGCGGGAAGGCTGATGCAGGCGGAGCTCGAGGCGCTGGGCGCCGCGCTCGAGACGCCGAAGCGGCCGGTGGCGGCGCTGGTGGGCGGCGCCAAGGTCTCCACCAAGCTCGACCTCCTCGGCTTCATCGTGAAGAAGGTCGACGTGCTGGCGATCGGCGGCGCGATGGCGAACACGCTGCTGTTCGCAGAGGGCGTCGAAGTCGGCAAGTCGCTCTGCGAGCGCGAGATGGCGGACACCGCCCGCGGTATTGCCGCCGCGGCGAAAGCCGCCGGCTGCGCGCTGATGCTGCCGGTGGACGCGGTGGTGGCGCGCGAGTTCAAGGCGAACGCGCCCACCGAGACGGTGGCGATCGACCGCGTGCCGGCGGACGCGATGATCCTCGATATCGGGCCAAAGACGGTGGCGGCGCTCGACGCCAGGCTCGGCGACTGCAAGACCGCGATCTGGAACGGCCCCTTCGGCGCCTTCGAGACGCCGCCCTTCGAGCGCGGCACCGTCGCGCTGGCGAAGCGCGTCGCCGAGCTCACGAAATCCGGCGCGCTCTTGAGCGTGGCCGGCGGCGGCGATACCGTGGCGGCGCTGGCGCAGGCCGGCGTCACGGAGACCCTCAGCTATGTCTCGACCGCGGGCGGCGCCTTCCTCGAATGGCTCGAAGGCCGCGAGCTGCCGGGCGTCGCGGCGCTGGCACGCAGCTAGCCTCGCGGTCGCGCTGCTGCTGCTCGGCGCCGCGCCGACGCACGCCGTCGATCAGCCGCCGGGCGAGCGCGTCACCATCGATGCGGCGCAGCTGCCGGCACCTTTCGAGACGCGGAGCAGCTCCAACGCGCCGCGGGAGGTGCGGCGGCCGGCCGATGCGGCGCTGCGCGTCCCCGCGGGCTTCCGCGCCACTCTCTTCGCCGAGGGGCTCCGCGACGCGCGCTGGCTCGCGGTGGCGCCCAACGGCGACGTCTTCCTGGCGGAGCCCAGCCCCGGCATCGTGACGCTGCTGCGCGACGAGGACGGCAGCGGCCGCGCGACGAAGCGCGCCACCTTCGCCGCCGGCTTCGAGGCGCCGCACGGCATCGCCTTCCGCCCCGGCTTCATCTACATCGCCGATACCCGCGCGGTCTGGCGCATTCCCTATGCGGACGGCGACGACACCGCCCATGGCGCGCCCCAGCAGGTGACGCCGGCCGGCGCGCTGGGCGACGGCGGCGGCCACTGGACGCGCAACATCGCCTTCGCGCCGGATGGACGGCACTTCTATGTGGCGATCGGCTCCAGCAGCAATCTCGCCGAGGACCCGGCGCCGCGCGCCACCGTGCGCGTCTTCAACGCCGACGGCAGCGGCGGCCGCACTTTCGCCAGCGGGCTGCGCAATCCCGTCGGCATCGCATTCGAGCCCGGCACCAGCGATCTCTTCGTGGTGGTGAACGAGCGCGACGGGCTCGGCGACGGGCTGGTGCCGGACTACCTCACCCATCTGCAGGACGGCGGCTTCTATGGCTGGCCTTATTCCTATCTGGGCCAGCACCCGCAGCCACGCTTCGCCGAGCGGCGGCCGGACCTGGTCGGGCGCGCGATCGTGCCGGACCTTCTCTTCCGCGCGCACTCGGCGCCGCTCGGCCTCGCCTTCTACACCGGCACGCAGTTCCCGCCGGAGTATCGCGGCGACGCTTTCGTCGCGCTGCACGGCTCCTGGAACAGCGGCAAGCCGACCGGCTACATGGTGGCGCGCGTGCCCTTCCGCGACGGCAGGCCGGCCGGCTATTACGAGACCTTCGCCAGCGGATTCTGGGTCGCCGGCGACGATCGGGCCGAGGTCTGGGGCCGCCCGGCCGGGCTCGCGATCGCCAAGGACGGCAGCCTGCTGATCGCCGACGATGTCGGGAACACCGTCTGGCGCGTTAGCCATACGGCTAAGTGACGGGGCGGACTGGCATTTAAAGGCGTATCGCCGAGGGCTGGTTTGGGGTATAATAAGCCATTGAAGTTTAACCATATTCCGTGGATCGAGCCATGCAGATCCCGCCCGGCCAAGCCGCCTTGCCGCCCAATCCGGTGCCGCCCGCGCCGACGCTGACGCCGCCGGAGCGCGCCCAGGCCATCGAGCCCACGCGCCAGGTCACGCCGAGCCGCGAAGATCGCGAGACCTCCGACAAGTCACGCTCGCACTCCGAAGAGAGCGAGACCAGCTCGCACGGCACGCACCACCGCCGCGGCTCGAGCTCGCGCGGCGGCCTCATCGACGTCACGATCTAGCGACCGAATCCCGGCGCGCTCTGGACGCGCGCCGGCTTCGCCGCCATCCTGCGCTGCATGGCGACGGAGACGACAGGGCGCGGGCCGAGCGCGCTGAGGATTCCCGACGGCGATACCCGCGAGCGCCGGGTCTGCGACGATTGCGGCTTCATCGTCTACGACAATCCCAAGGTCGTGGTCGGCTCGGTGGTCACGCTCGACGATCGCATCCTGCTGTGCCGGCGGGCGATCGAGCCGAGGCGCGGCTACTGGACGCTGCCCGCGGGCTATCTCGAGCTCCACGAATCCACCGCCGCCGGCGCCGAGCGCGAGGCCTATGAGGAGGCGCGCGCCCGCATCGTGATCGAGGGGCTGCTCGCGGTCTATGACATCCCGCGCATCAGCCAGGTGCAGGTGATCTACCGCGCGCGCCTCGCCGACCCCAGCGTCGAAGCCGGGCCCGAGAGCCTGGAGGTGCAGCTCTTCCGCTGGGAGGAGATTCCCTGGAGCGATCTCGCCTTCCCCTCGGTGCGCTGGGCGCTCGACCACTTCCACGACTGGCGCCGCACCGGCGATGCGCGCACCCGCGCCAATCCGCCCGGCGCCACCGGCGCCCATGAATAGCGACATACCGGCGCCGGCAGGCATGGGCTAGATCGCGCCCGAATGGACGCCGCCGCCTCCGCCGCCATCAGCATCGCGTTCCACGGCCTCGCGCTGGCGATGGTGCTCTATCTCGTCTCGGTCGGGCTCTCGATCACGCTGGGGCTGATGGGCTTCGTCAACCTCGCCCATGGCGCCTTCGCGGCGGCGGGCGGCTATCTGGCGCTCACCGCGATGAACCGCCTCGCGGTGCCGTTTCCGCTGGCGCTGGCCCTCGCCTTCGTGGCAGTGGGCGCGATCGGCGTCGCGCTGGAGCGCCTGCTCTATCGCCGCCTCTACGGCGCCAGCGAGCTCGACCAGGTGATGTTCACCATCGGCCTCATCTTCATCGCCGTGGCGGTGGCGAAGCTGATCTGGGGACCGCTCGCGCTCCCGGTGCAGCCGCCACCCTATCTCCGCGGCGACGTCGATCTGGGCTTCCGCAGCTTTCCCGCCTATCGCAGCTTTCTCATCGCCGCCGGCGCGGTGGTGGTGACGCTGCTCTGGCTCGGCCTCGAGCGCACCCGCTTCGGCGCGCAGATCCGCGCCGCCGTCGACAACCGGCGCATGGCGCAGTCGGTCGGCATCAACACCGGACGGCTCTTCACCCTCACCTTCGCGCTCGGCAGCGCGCTTGCGGCGCTCGGCGGCGCCATCGGCGCCGACATGCTGGCGATCAACCCGGACTATCCCCTC
>DATKPX010000086.1:0-5534 GCA_035523855.1 Allostellaceae bacterium | reverse complement strand
GCCGGCGCTCCAACCTCACCGTCGCCACGCGCGCGCTCACCACGCGCATCCTGGTCGAGAACGGCGCGGCGGTCGGTGTCGAGTATCGCCAGGACGGGCGCCTCGTCACCGCGCGGGCACGCGGCGAGGTGCTGCTCTCGGCGGGCGCCTTCGGCTCGCCGCAGATCCTGCAGCTCTCCGGGCTCGGTCCCGCGGCGCTGCTGCGCCAGCACGGCATCCCGGTCATCCGCGACATTCCCGGCATCGGCGCCGACCTGCAGGATCACCTGCAGGCGCGCATCCTCTACCGCGTCACCCGGCCGATCACGCTCAACGATGTCGTCAACAGCTGGGAGCGCAAGCTTCGCGCGGGCATGCGCTATATCCTCTGGCGCAAGGGGCCGCTGGCGATTCCCGCGGGCTATGCCGGCGGATTCTTCCGCACCGACCCGCGCCTCGAGACGCCGGATGTGCAGTGCCATCTGCTGCTGTTCAGCGCCGACAAGCCCGGCGGCAACCTGCATCCCTTCCCCGGCATGACCGCCTCGATCTGCCAGCTGCGACCGGAGAGCCGCGGCACCGTGCGCATCAAGAGCACGGACGCCGCCGAGGCGCCGGAGATCCGCCCCAACTATCTCTCCACCGAGACGGACAAGCGCACCATGGTGGAAGGCCTGAAGCTGCTGCGGCGGATCACGGGCGCGCCGGCGCTCGAGCCCTATATCGAGGCGGAGAGCGATCCCGGCCCCGGCTGCGCCAGCGATGCCGATCTCCTCGCCTTCGTGCGCCGGCGCGGCACCACCATCTTCCATCCCACCAGCACCTGCCGCATGGGCATCGACGAGCTCGCGGTGGTCGATCCCGAGTTGCGCGTCAGGGGCACGGCCAATCTCCGCGTCGTCGATTGCTCGGCGATGCCGAGCCTGGTCTCCGGCAACACCAACGCCGGCGCCATCATGATCGGCGAGAAGGCGTCGGACCTGATCCTTGCCGATGCCCAGGCGCGGCCGGCGCGCGGCAGCGCCGCCGCCTGATTCGTGTCGTTTTTTAAATGAATTATTAGGGTTAATGGCAGATTTACAGAACAAAGACTGAGATCATTGGTAAAAATCACGATTATCTCTCCTTAACCAAGCATTAATCTTGCATTTTACTAAATAATTCCTGAATCATCTCCCCAACACCGTCCCGTTTCTGGGGAGACGACACATGGACTGGCTTTGGCAGAAATTGCACCGCAACGAGATCGGCGCGGCGCAGATCGAATATGGGCTGCTGGTGGCTTTGATCGCCTTGGCGCTCCTCGGCTACCTCTCGATCTTCGGCAATACGCTCGGCGCCAAGTACGCGATCCTGGCGCAGACGCTGCAGTAACCGCGTGGGGAGCCCGCCGGCCGTCATGGCCGGCGGAGACTCTCCCGTACATCGGCCCAAGGCGTGCCACACCGTTGTCTCAGCCTTGGTGGAGTTGGTTTCTTGTCGGCCGCCGCCGCCCGCGGCTAGGAGTGGGGCGGGAACTGGCAGCGAGGGGTACATCCGACAGATGGGGAACGGAACAGCCGCGGCGACACGCGGATGGATGCGCACGGCCATGCTGGCCCTGCTTGCGACGCTCACGCTCACGGGATGCAGCACGCTCCGCGACACGCAGCCGCCGCGGACCGCCAACGAGCAGCTGCTGATCTCCACCGCGGCAGACCACGCGGCGGATCAGCTCTCCCTGCAGCTGCCACCGAACGCCAAGGTCTTCGTCGACACGAGCGATTTCGACGCGATCGACGCCAAGTACGCGATCGGAACGCTGCGCGACCGGCTGGCGAAGCAGGGCGCCCTGCTGGTCGCCGACCGTAAGGACGCGGATACCGTGGTGGAGCTGCGCTCCGGCGCGCTCTCGATCAATCAGCGCAGCATGCTCATCGGGCTGCCCGCCATTCCCGTCCCGATCCCGCTTGCCGGCACGGTCACCACGCCGGAGATCGCGCTCTACAAGAAATCGGAGGACGAGGGGGTCGCCAAATTCGCCGCCACCGCCCTCGACGCCAAGCAGGGCAGGCTCGCCGCCTATGCCGGGCCCAGCTACGGGTTCTCGCACCGGACCCATTACGTCCTGCTGTTCTTCATCTCCTGGACCCGCGAGGACATCATCCCCGAAGGCGTGGAGCCGCGGGACGAGCTGCGCTAACGAGAAAGGCCCCGCCGGTTGCCGGCGGGGCCTCTCGATCTGGTGGAGCCAGGGGGATTCGAACCCCCGACCTCCGCAATGCCATTGCGGCGCTCTCCCAACTGAGCTATGACCCCGAAACTCTCGCTATTTTAGCGCAAGACCCGCGCCCGCGGGGAGCGGAAACTCCGGCGGGTCGGCTCAGCGCTCCTCTTCCTCGTCGACGTTCTCGATCACCTCGGCCATGTCGTCCTCGTCCTCGCCGAGCTCGGAGGCGTCCTCGAGGACTTCCTCTTCCTCCTCCTCGCCCTCGGCGGCCTCGGTGCCGGCCTCTTCCTCGGCGGCCTCCACCTCTTCCGCCTCGGCCTCAGGCTCGGCTTCTGCCACCGGCGGCGGCGCCGGCGCCACCTCGGGCACGGGCGCCGCGCGGCGCCGCGTCTTCAGCAGCGCCTCGGGATCGAACTGCGTCCCGCATTTGGGGCAGACGATGGGGTCGCGATGCAGATCGTAATAGCGCGTCCCGCAGCTCGGGCAGATCCGCTTGGTGCCCCATTCTGGTTTCGACACGTCGCTTCTCCTAACCGCTTGCTCGCCGCCCCTCGGGCTCGGAAACGGCGCCCGCCGGGGTAACCGACATATAGGGTGGAGCGGCCAATTGCCACGAACCCGGCGGCCTGTCAAAGCAAAATCGGCGGGTACCCAGAGGCCCCCTCTGGGCGCTGTCGGCCGCGGCGCGGGATGTGCTAGGAAACCTGCCGGCGCAACCGCTTGGACCCAAAATCGTGACGCCCGTCTCCTCCGGCACCTCAGGCCCCCTCAAGGGACGCATCCGCGTGCCCGGCGACAAGTCGATCTCGCACCGCGCCCTGATCCTGGGCGCGCTCGCAGTCGGCCGCACCCGCATCGAGGGGCTGCTCGAGGGCGAGGACGTGCTCAACACTGCTAAGGCGATGCGCGCGCTCGGCGCGCGGGTCGAGCGCGGCGAGCGCGGCCAGTGGCAGGTCGACGGCGTCGGGGTCGGCGGCTTCGGCGAGCCCGCGGACATTCTCGATTTCGGCAATTCAGGCACCGGCGCGCGGCTGGTGCTGGGCGCGGTCGCAACCAGCCCGCTCACCGCCGTCTTCACCGGCGACGCCTCGCTGCGCAAGCGGCCGATGGCGCGCGTCGCGACGCCGCTGCAGCGCATGGGCGCGCGCATCATCGCCCGCGCCGGAGACCGGCTGCCGCTCACCGTCACCGGCAGCGCCGATCCGCTGCCGCTCGACTACACGCTGCCGGTGCCCTCGGCGCAGGTGAAGTCGGCGATCCTGCTGGCGGGCCTCAACGCGCCCGGCGAGACCACGGTCGTCGAGACGCTCGCGACCCGCGACCACACCGAGCGCATGCTGCGCCACTTCGGCGCCATCGTCACCGGCGTCACCACCGCCGACGGCCAGCGGCGGATTGCGCTGCGCGGCGAGGCTGAGCTCAAGGCCGCCGATCTCGCCGTGCCGGGCGATCCCTCCTCCGCGGCGTTTCCGATGGTGGCGGCGCTGCTGCTGCCGGGCTCCGAGATCGAGCTCACCGGCGTCGGCATGAACGAGCTGCGCACCGGGCTCTTCACCACGCTGCGCGAGATGGGTGCCGCGATCGAGATCGGCAACGCGCGCGAGGCGGGCGGCGAGCCGGTGGCGGATCTGTTGGTGCGCGCGAGCGCGCTCAGAGGCGTCGAGGTGCCGGAGGAGCGCGCGCCCAGCATGATCGACGAATATCCCGTGCTGGCGGTCGCCGCTTCCTTTGCCAGCGGCCGCACGGTGATGCACGGGCTCGCCGAGCTGCGCGTCAAGGAGAGCGACCGGCTCTCGGCGATCGCCACGGGCCTGCGCGCCTGCGGCGTCGATCTCACCGTCGAGGGCGACACCCTCATCGTCGAGGGCGGCGGCCGGCCGCGCGGCGACGCCACCATCGCCGCCCATCTCGACCACCGCATCGCCATGGCCTTCCTGGTGATGGGCATGGCGGCGGAACGTCCGGTAGCGATCGACGACGGCGAAACCATCAACACCAGCTTCCCGGGCTTCGTCGCGCTGATGAACGGGCTCGGCGCCACCATCAGGGATCACGCGTGATCATCGCCGTCGACGGACCCGCCGCCGCCGGCAAGGGTACGCTGGCGCGACGGCTCGCGGCGCATTACCGCCTCGCCCATCTCGACACCGGGAAGCTCTACCGCGCCACCGCCCTCGAGACCGTGCTGGCGGGCGGCGATCCCGCCGACCCCGCCGCGGCGACCGCGGCGGCGGGCCGTGTGACGCCGGCGCTCATCGGCGACCCGCGCCTCAGCGAGGAGCGGATCGCCCAGGGCGCCTCGGTCGTCGCCGCCATTCCCGGCGTCCGCGCGGCGCTCCTCGCCTTCCAGCGCGACTTCGCTCGCCACCCGCCGGGCGGCGAGCGCGGCGCGGTGCTGGACGGGCGCGACATCGGCACGGTGGTCTGCCCCGACGCCGATGCCAAGTTCTATGTCCTGGCGAGCCTGGAGGCCCGGGCGAAGCGCCGATTCAAAGAGTTGCGGGATGCGGGGGCCGACGCTATATACGAGCGCGTCCTGCAGGACATGAAGGATCGTGACGCGCGCGACAGCCAGCGTCGGACGGCGCCCTTGCGGCCCGCCGACGATGCTTTCGTCCTCGACACGACGGCGCTCGATGCCGAGGCGGCCCTGGCCGCCGCCATCACCTACATCGACGGCAAGCTCGCCGGCAAGTCTCTCTGAAACTTGAGAGAATCCGAGCTTCGCCGCCCGATCGCCCGGCAGGACCCGGGTTCATGCCACCGCGCCCGCACCTGCCGGTGGCCCGTCCGTTTCCGGTCCCGATCCCCGGCCCGGCGGGCGTCAAGCTGAGGGGATGAAACAGGAGATTGAATGGCCGTCGCAACCCAAACCGGGGCGTCCTCGGGGAAGGAAAGCTTTGCCGCGCTGCTGGAGGAATCCCTCGGCACCGGCTCCAGTCTCGAGGGCACCGTGGTCAAGGGCCATGTGGTGGCGATCGAGAACGACATGGTGCTGATCGATGTCGGGCTCAAATCCGAGGGCCGGGTGCCGCTGAAGGAATTCTCGGTGCCGGGCAAGCCCGCGGAGATCAAGCCGGGCGACATCGTCGAGGTCTACCTCGAGCGCATGGAGGACAAGAACGGTGACGCCCAGCTCTCGCGCGAGAAGGCGCGCCGGGAGGAAGCCTGGACGCTGCTGGAGAAGCAGTTCCAGAAGAACGAACGCGTCACCGGCACCATCTTCGGCCGCGTGAAGGGCGGCTTCACCGTCGACCTCTCGGGCGCGGTGGCCTTCCTGCCGGGGAGCCAGGTGGACATCCGCCCGGTGCGCGACATCACCCCGCTCTGGGGCACGCCGCAGCCG
>DATKPX010000085.1:0-2800 GCA_035523855.1 Allostellaceae bacterium | reverse complement strand
GCTCGCTGCTGCAGATCGCCCAGGCGGTCGACTGCGCCGACTGGCTGCCGAACGATCTCCTGGGCAAGCTCGACCGCTGCCTGATGGCGCATGGCGTCGAGGGCCGCACGCCCTTCCTCGATCCGATGGTGGCGGCGCTCGCCTTCCGCCTGCCGGACCGGCTCAAGATCAGGAACCGCAAGGGCAAGTGGCTGCTGCGCCGCTGGGTGGCCCGGCACGTGCCGGCGGCGATGCCCTTCGCCAAGAAGCATGGCTTCACCGTGCCGGTCGGCGAGTGGATCCAGCGCCGCGCCACCACGCTGGGGCCGCTGGTGGCGGCGCAAGCCGGCGTTGCCGAGCTCTGCGTGCCCGAAGAGGTGACGCGGCTCTTCACCGAGGCGCGCGACCGCCGCACCGGCTTCGCCGCCTGGACGCTGCTCTTCTACGCCCTCTGGCACCGCCACCACATCCTGAAACGCCCGCCGGTGCGGGACGTGTTCGAGGCGCTGGGGGAGAGAAGGTAGGGCTGGATCTCTGGGGTGCGTCCTTCGCGCGCTCCCTGCGGTCCCTTGCTCAGGTGAGGCGGATTTTTTTCCGCCGCCAAAAGCGACCTCATCCTGAGCAAGCGGAGCGCGTCGAAGCACGCTAGGACCGTCCTGCAGCTAGTCCGCCAGCGACCAGCGCAGCTCCTCGCCGGCGAGGAACGGCTTCACCACATCGGCGCCGGCGCGGATCTCCGCGGGCACGCGCGTCGGCCTCTCCACCAGCGTGACGCGCTCTTCGGTGATCGGCAGGCCATAGAAGCGCGGGCCGTTGAGCGACGCGAAGGCCTCGAAACGGTCGAGGGCGCTCTCCTCGGCGAAAACCTGGGCGTAGAGCTCGAGGGCGGTCGGCGCGGTGAAGATGCCGGCGCAACCGCAATCGCTTTCCTTGTCCTTCGCCGGGTGCGGCGCGGTGTCGGTGCCGAGGAAGAACTTCGGACTGCCGGAGGTGGCGGCGCGGCGAAGCGCCAGGCGGTGCGGCTCGCGCTTCGCCACCGGCAGGCAATACATATGCGGCCGCAAGCCGCCGGCGAAGAGGGCGTTGCGGTTGATGACGAGGTGATGCGCGGTGATGGTGGCGGCGAGATTGGCGCCGGCGCCGCCGACGAACTCCGCCGCCTCCCTGGTCGTGATGTGCTCGAGCACGATCTTCAGCGTCGGGAAGCGCTCGATCAGCGGCCGCAGCACGCGCTCGATGAAAACCGCCTCGCGGTCGAAGACGTCGACGTCGGAATCCGTCACCTCGCCATGCACCAGGAGCGGCATGCCGAGCTCGCTCATGCGCTCCAGCGCCGGATATGTCCGGGCGAGATCGGTGACGCCGTGGGCGGAGTTGGTGGTGGCGCGGGCGGGGTAGAGCTTCACCGCCGCGAAGACCTCCTCCTTGTAACCGCGGGCGATCTCGACGGGGTCGGCGCCGTCCGTCAGATAGCAGGTCATCAGCGGCTGGAAGCGAGCACCCCTGGGGAGCGCCTCCAGGATGCGGGCGCGATAGGCGAGCGCCGCCGCGATGGTGGTCACCGGCGGCGCCAGGTTGGGCATGATGATGGCGCGGGCGAACTGGCGCGCGGTGAGCGGCAGCACCGCCTGCAGCATGGCGCCGTCGCGCAGATGGACGTGCCAGTCGTCCGGGCGGCGCAGGCTCAGGCTCTGCTCGCGCAAATCCGATGTCCTCCCTTGATCACGCCCCCTTGTGATCGCAAATGGCAGGGGAGGCAAGCCCGGGCTGCAGGGCTCGCGGGTGGCGAGCATCGCGGCGCCTGCTGTATGATCGGGGAGCCAAAACCGGAGGTGACCCGTATGACTGCCTGTATCGTCGGCTGGGCGCACAGCAAATTCGGCAAGCACGAGAAAGAGGACATCGAATCCCTGATCGCCGGCATCGCCGCCGAGGCGATCCGCGATGCCGGCTTCGCTCCGGCGGAGATCGACGAGATCTTCATCGGCACCATGAACGCGGGCTTCGTGCGCCAGGAATTCCCCTCGTCGCTGGTGCTGCAGGCGGATCCGGCGCTGCGCTTCAAGCCCTCGACCCGGGTCGAGAATGCCTGTGCCACCGGCTCGGCCGCCATCCATCAGGGCCTGAGCGCCATCGAGGCGCGCCGCGCGCGCAAGGTGCTGGTGGTCGGCGTAGAGAAGATGAGCGAGGTCACCGGCCCACAGGTCGGCGACATCCTGATCCGTGCCGCCTATCTCAAGGAGGAGGGCGGCATCGAGGGCGGCTTCGCCGGCGTCTTCGGCCGCATCGCGCAGATGTATTTCCAGCGCTACGGCGACAAGTCCGACGCGCTCGCGCGCATCGCCGCCAAGAACCACAAGAACGGCGCCGTCAATCCGCTGGCGCAGATGCAGAAGGATCTGGGCTACGATTTCTGCCGCATGGTCTCCGACAAGAACCCGCTGGTGGCCGGGCCGCTCCGCCGCACCGACTGCTCGCTGGTCTCCGACGGCGCGGCGGCGCTGGTGCTGGCGGATGTCGAGACCTCGCTGACCCTCGACAAGGCGGTGATCTTCCGCGCCACCGAGCACGTCAACGATTTCCTGCCGATCTCCAAGCGCGACATCACCGCCTTCGAGGGCCCGACGCTCGCCTGGAAGCGCGCGCTCGCCAAGGCCGGCGTCACCCTCGACGACCTCAGCTTCGCCGAGGTGCATGACTGCTTCACCATCGCCGAGCTGCTGATCTACGAGGCGATGGGCCTGACGCCGAGGGGCGAGGGCGCGCGCGCGATCGAGGAGGGCTGGACGGAGAAATCCGGCAAGCTGCCGATCAATCCCTC
>DATKPX010000084.1:0-8595 GCA_035523855.1 Allostellaceae bacterium | reverse complement strand
GTGATCGCGCGGGTGACGACCGTGAGATTCGGGCGCCGGCGCGCCGGCTTCAGATAGGCCTGCGCCGTGCTCCAGCGCCGGCCGTTCCGCATCGTGGTCTGGAAATAGCCGGCGCCTTCCTGCTGCGCGCCGTTGAAATCGTCGTTGCGCGGAATCCCCGCCTGCTGCGCCGACTTGATGAAGGCCTCGCAGATCTCGTGCGGCTCGACCTGATCGGAGACGGTAAGGGGCCCGTCGGCGCCGTGGAACTCGTCGCCGCCGCGCTGCTGCGCCTCCGCGCGCTTGAAATAGGGCAGCACGTCGTCATAGCTCCAGCCGACATTGCCGAGCTGGCGCCAGTGGTCGTAGTCCTGGCGTTGGCCGCGGATATAGAGCAGCCCGTTGATGGAGCTGGAGCCGCCCAGCACCTTGCCGCGCGGCTGCGCGATCGAGCGGTTGTCGAGCTCGGGCTCCGGCGCGCTCTGGAACAGCCAGTTCACCCGCGCGTCGGTGAAGAGCTTGCCGTAACCCAGCGGCACATGGACCCAGAAGTAATTGTCCTCGCCGCCGGCCTCGACAAGAAGGACGCGATGACGCCCGGAGGCCGTGAGCCGGTTCGCCAGCACGCAGCCGGCGGATCCCGCGCCCACCACGATGAAATCGAAAATCTCCGGCTCCGTCATGTCCCGCTCCCGTCCTGCGCCGCTGGCTTACGGAGCGGATGGTAGCGGCGGAACCGGCGGAGCGCACGGACGACATAGCGGCCACCCGCGAGAGGGAGCGTACCGGGGATCCATCATCGCTTGCCTCGGGACGCGACCGCATTTGCCACGGAGCCGCGGCCCCGGATTGAGTCGCCTTGGCCCTGGCAACCTGCTTAGAATGGTTCCAGGAGCAGTGATGGGTATGGTGGGGAAATTCAAGGCGTCGGGCTCCGACGTCTTCATCACGGAGGAGCTGGGCCGGCGCGCTCCGAGAGAGGTCGACTATCTGCAGGAGAAGCGCGCTCTCCTGGATCTGGCGGCGCGGATGGCCGACCAGCCTGCCGAGGTGCTGCCGCGCTTCGTCGAGCTCGCGATGAAGATCGCGGGCGGGGTTTCCGCCGGGCTCAGTCTTTACGAGGAGAGTCCGGCGCCGGGTGTTTTCCGGTGGCGGTATCTGCGCGGCATCCTCGCGACCTTCGAGGGCGCCACCACGCCGCGCAACCACAGCCCCTGCGGGGTGACGCTCGACCGGAACGCGCCGGTGCTCTCCGCGCATCCCGAGCGTTTCTACGACTGGATCGCCGACGCCGGCATCACCGTGCCGGAGGTGCTGCTGGTGCCGCTCCATATCGCCGGGGAGACGCCGCTTGGCACGCTCTGGATCGTCTCCGACGAGGAGGGCCATTTCGATAGCGGCCATGCCCGTGCGATGACGGAGCTCGCCGCCTTCCTCGGCATCGCGCTCCGCATGCTGCGCAACGAAGAGCGCCTGCAGCACGCGCTCGGCGAGCAGGAGACCCTCGCCAAGGAGATGAGCCACCGGCTCAAGAACCTGTTCACCGTCGCCGACGGCATGATCCGGCTCAGCGCGCGGAGCGCCGAGACCAAGGAGGAGATGGCGGAGGTGCTGTCGGGCCGGCTGCAGGCGCTGGCGAGCGCCCACGCGCTGGTCCGCCGCAGCTTCAGCGATGTCGGCCGTACGCCGCGCGCCTCGGACCTGCGCGCCCTCATCGAGGCTGTCGTGCAGCCGCACGAGGACGCCGCGGGGGGTGCGACGCCACGCTTCGCGATCGAGGGACCGCCGTTCCCCTGCGGCGATCACTCGATCAACGGCATCGCCCTCGTTTTCCATGAGCTCGCGACCAACGCCGCGAAGTATGGCGCGCTCCAGCGCGCGAGCGGCCGGGTCGAGGTGAGCTGGCAATGCGAGGACGGCACGCTCCGGCTGAGCTGGGTCGAGCGTGGCGGCCCGCCGATCGCGGCCGCGCCGGCGGCCAGGGGCTTCGGCAGCCGGCTCGCCGAGAAGGCGATCGTGCAGCAGTTCGCCGGCACGCTCGACTACGAGTGGCGGCCGTCCGGTCTCGTGGTGACCATCACCATGCCGCTCGAGAGTCTTTCCGCCTGAGTTGCCGGTCTAGGCCTTCAGCGTGAATTCCTGCACATGCGCCGGCGCCGCGACGCCGGCGAGGTTCAGCGGGTCCGGCTCCGGAGCGCCCGGCACCGTCGCCAGCGGCAGCACGCCCGCCCAGATCGGCAGCGCGTAGTCCTCCTCGTCGTCCTTGGGCGGACCGACGCGCACCTTGGCCGAAACCTCGTCCAAGGGCATCGAGAGCACCATGGTGGCCTTCAGCTCCTGCTTGTTCACCGGCCGCAGCATGTCCCAGCGGCCGGGGAACAGGCGCTCGACGAAGGCGGTGAGCGCCGCGATCTTGTGCGCCTCGTCGGTCACCACCTCGGCGGTGCCGAAGGCCATCACCGAGCGGTAGTTGATCGAGTGATGGAAGGCCGAGCGCGCCAGCACGAGGCCATCCACATGGGTGACGGTGAGGCAGGCCTTGATGCCTTTGCCGACGCTGCGCAGCATCCGGCTCGCCGAGGAGCCGTGCCAGTAGATCCGCTCGCCCTCGCGCCAGTAGGAGGTCGGCGTCACATAGGGCTGCTCCTCGATGACGTAGCCGACGTTGCAGATGAAGCCGGCATCGAGGATCGCGTGCACGGTCTCCCGATCGTAATGGCCGCGCTCCGGCATCCGGCGGACGCGGGTCTTCTCGCTTCGTGTGTAGCCGTCCACTCTCTACCTCCGTCGAATAGGAATCAGCGGCGTCCGCGGTTCCGCTTGGCGACGACGGCGGCCACCGCCGCCTCGCCGTCGCGGTCGAGCCCCTCGACCACCCGCTCGATATCCGCCGGCGGCCGGTTCTGGCTCATCTTCCACTTGCCCTCGAGGCGGGTGACGGTGAGCTCGAAGCCCACGATCGCCCGCAGCATTCCCTTGACGAAATCCGCCGGCGCGTCGCTCACCGCCCAGGGCGCGGCGCGCTTCGCCTCGTGCGTCTCGGTGAGCCGCGTCACCAGTCTCAGCAGGCTCGCCTCGTCCTCGAAGAAGCGGAGCGTGCCGTAGGCGTGGACGGCGGCGTAGTTCCAGGTCGGCACGACCTTGCCGGTCTCCTGCTTGGCCACATACCAGGCGGGTGTGATGTAGGCCTGCGGCCCGGTGAAGATGGCAAGCGCCTCGGTGCCTGATGTCGCTTCCTTCCAGTGCGGGTTGGCGCGGGCGAGATGGCCGCTCAAGGTGCCGAAGGGCTTGGGCTCGGGATCGATCAGCAGCGGCAAGTGGCTCGCGAAGAGGCCGGCCGGCGTCGATGACACCAGCGTCGCCAGGGGCGCCGCGCGGATGAAGTCGTGCAGCTCAGGAACCTGGTCTTCGCGGAAGTGTGGCGGGACGTACACGGGATCATGGCTCCGTTGAGGCTCGGATCGGCGGCCAGTATCCCAGCAGACTGGACCGATGGGTAGCGCCTGTTCTAAAAAAGAGATAGGTCCAGTTGGAGGTGCTCCCGATGGCCCGCATCGCCTCGCCGCTCTGGAACAGCCTCGCTCTCGATCGCGCGGCGGCGCTGCCGCTGCAGGAGCAGATCGCCGCCTATTTCCGCGCCGCGGTGCTGGGCGGACGGCTCCGGGCGGGGACGCGGGTGCCGTCCTCCCGCGCGCTCGCCTCCGATCACGGCGTCGCTCGCATCACCGCGGTCCAGGCCTATGACCGGCTGGTGGCGGAGGGCTACCTGGTGGCGCGGGCGGGCTCCGGTCTCTTCGTCGCCGACAGCGTGCCCGAGCATCTGGCGCGTCCGGCGCCGGTGCCGCGGCGCGAGCGGGCGGGCCGACCGCCGGAGCTGAAACGGCCGCGGCCGCCGGCGATGCCGGCGCGGCCGCTCGAGGTGCTGCCGCTCTCCGCCGGCATTCCCGCCCTCGACCATTTCCCCTGGAGCGATCTCCAGCGCATCACCGCGCGCATCCATCGCGAGCGGCCGGTGGCGGCGCTGGGCTACTGCGATCCGCGCGGTGAGGGGCTGCTGCGCCAGGCGATCGCCGACTATCTCGGCGCCGCCCGCGGCATCACCTGCACGCCCGAGCAGGTGCTGGTGGTGGCGGGCTCGCAGCAGGGCATCGATCTTGCCGCTCGCGTGCTGGCCTCGCCCGGCGAGCAGGTCTGGACCGAGGAGCCGGGCTATCCCGCCGGCCGCGCGGCGCTGCAGGCGGCCGGGCTTGAGGTGGTGCCGGTGCCGGTGGATGACGAGGGTGTCGACGTCGCCGCCGGCATGCGTCTCGCGCCGCGGGCGCGTCTGGCGCTGGTCTCGCCGTCGCACCAGTATCCGCTCGGCGTGCCGCTGAGCCTCGGCCGGCGCCTGGCGCTCCTCGACTGGGCGGTCGGCGCCGGCGCCTGGATCGTCGAGGACGATTACGACGGCGAGTACCGCTATTCCGGCCGGCCGCTGGCGCCGCTGCACACGCTCGACCACGGCAACCGCGTGCTCTATCTCGGCACCTTCAGCAAGGTGCTGGCGCCGGGGCTGCGCATCGGCTACCTCGTGGTGCCGCTCGCGGTGATGGACCGCTTCGTCGCGCTGAAGGCGGCGTCCGACCGCCACGCGCCGGCGCTCACCCAGCGCGTGCTGGCGCGCTTCATGACCGAGGGGCGGCTCGCCGCCCATCTCCGCCGCATGCGGGTGCTATACGCCGCCCGCCGGGCGGCGCTGCTGAAGGCGCTCGCGGCGGAGGCCGGCGGCCTCCTCGCTCCCGAGGGCGCCGCCGAGGCCGGACTCCATCTGGTCACCCATCTCCTGGTGGCGGGCGACGACGTCGCGATCAGCCGGCGCGCCCAGGACCTGCGGGTGCATGCCTCGCCGCTCTCGACCTACTACGCTGGCTCCCGTCGGCGGCGCGGTTTCGTGCTGGGTTTCGCCGGCACCCCGGAGACGGAGATCCGCGCCGCCGTGCGCCGGCTGGCGGCAGCCATCCGCGCCGCGCAGGCCTGATCTCCCGCCACCGCGCCCACCGCTAATGGACCGAAAATAAGGTTAATTCCCTATATGCTGGGGGACATCCTGGGTTGGTTCTTGATTGCAGGCGCGTTCTTTCCTACTTAGTTACCTGAACAGGCGAAGCTTTCGAGGTCGCCTTGGTGTTGAGGGGGTGCCATTCGGGCCCCAATCGTCTGCTCGCTCGCCCTTCGAGGAGGAGGCTCGATGTCTCGACTGACCGTCTTCAATTCGCCGCTGCTGCTGGGCTTCGACCATTTCGAGCGCGTGCTCGACCGTGTCGCCAAGAGCCAGAGCGACGGCTACCCGCCCTACAACGTGGAGCAGACCGGCGAGCATTCGCTGCGCCTCACGCTGGCGGTGGCGGGATTCGCGCTCGCCGATCTCAGCGCTCAGGTCGAGGACAATCAGCTCGTGGTGCGCGGCCGCCAGCAGGAAGAGCCCGATCGCGTCTATCTCCACCGCGGCATCGCCGCCCGCCAGTTCCAGCGCGCCTTCGTGCTCGCCGAGGGGATCGAGGTGAAGAGCGCGACGCTCGACAACGGGCTCCTGCACATCGACCTCATGCGTCCGCAACCGGAGAGCCGGGTGCGCTCGATCGAGATCCGGAGCAACGCCCCGAAATCGCCACGTGAGCTCAATCTGACCACGGAAAAGGCCAGGGGGTGACGGCGTTGTATCCCCGGCGTGCCGCAACTATTTCGATCTATGCCTCCGCCGCGCAATCGGCGGAGCGGCCGGGAAGCATCTCCCGGCGGAAAGGCAGACCATGACCAGGACCGAAGAGCTCAAGCACATCAGCTCCCGCGAGTTCGCGCTCCTCGGGCTGAACGAGGTCGCCTACGTCAAGCCGATCGTGGTCAATGACGAGGTGAATTTCGCCATCTTCAGCGCCGACGGCACGCAAGTGGCCGTCCTGCCCGACCGCGAGGTCGCGCTCGCCACCATCCGTCAGCACGACCTGGAGCCCGCCAGCCTGCACTGAGCGCTGGCCGCGGTTTCGGTCAAACGGGGCGGGTCCCAAACGACCCGCCCTTCCGTTTTTCAGGCCTCGCAACGACGTGAAGAGAGCGGTGTTGACCGCTCCGCGGCGCCGCGCTAATAGTCAACCATTGGGTTGAATGATTTCGGAGGCCCGGACATGGCGGCGGTCGCGGAGGCGCGGCTCGATCGGACGCTGTCGGCGATCGCCGACCGCACCCGCCGCGCGATCCTGCTGCGGCTCCGCGAAGGCGAAACGCGCGTCACCGACATCGCAGCGCCCTTTCGCATGTCGCTGAACGCCGTCTCCAAGCATGTGCGGGTGCTGGAGCGCGCCGGTCTCGTCCGCCGCGACGTGCGCGGCCGCGAGCACTGGCTGGTCTTCGACGGCGCGCCGCTGGGAGAAGCCGAGGAGTGGATTCTGTCCATGCAACGATTCTGGAACGAGCGGCTCGATGCGCTGGAGACCTTCCTGGTGGCGCATCCCAGTGGCCGCCCGCAAGGCAAGACCGAGAGCAAGATCAGCACGCCGAAGCGGAGGAGAGCACATGGCCGATGAATGGGTGCGCGTGCGCCGGGTGATCAGGGCTCCGCGCGAGGCGGTCTTCACCGCCTGGACCGACCCCGCGAGCATGCGGCTCTGGCTCGCGCCCTACAGCCTCACGGTGGGCGAGGTCAAAGTCGATCTCCGGGTCGGCGGCAGCTACTCGCTGGTGATGCGCCGCGACGGCGAGGATCTGCCGCACACCGGCGTCTATCGCGAGATCACGCCGCCGGAACGCCTGGTCTTCACCTGGTCCTCCTTCGGCACGCAGCATCGCGAGACGCTGGTCACCATCGAGCTCAGCGAGCACCGCGACGGCACCGAGCTGGTGCTGACCCACGAGCGGCTGCCGGACGCCGACGCCGCCAAGCGGCACGAGGCCGGCTGGACCAGCATCTTCGAGAAGCTCGCCGCGCGCTTGCCATGACGAAAACGATCGATTGCCGCCGGTCTGCGTGCGACCGCCGGTGCCCACAGCAAATCAAGGGAGGATGACATGCCGGACCATGCCGTCGTGACAGCCGAGAAATGGATCGCCGCCCGCAGGGAGCTCCTCGCCAAGGAGAAGGAGTTCACGCGGCTCCGCGATGAGCTGAGCCGGGAGCGCCGGGCGCTGCCCTGGATGCGGATGGAGAAGAGCTATGTCTTCGACACGCCCGCCGGCCGGAAATCCCTGGCGGAGCTCTTCGACGGCCGCCGCCAGCTCGTGGTCTACCACTTCATGTTCGCGCCGGACTGGCAGGTCCCCTGCAAGAGCTGCTCCTTCTGGGCCGACAACTTCAACGGCGTCCTCGCCCATCTCAATCAGCGCGACGTCAGCATGATTGCCATCTCCCGCGCGCCGCTCGCCAAGATCGCGGCCTTCAAGCAGCGAATGGGCTGGACCTTCCCGTGGGTCTCCTCCGACGACAGCGATTTCAACTTCGACCTGGCCGTGTCGTTCCGGCGCGCCGAGGTGGCGGCGGGCAAGGCCGACTACAATTTCAGCCCGACGCAGACCACGATGAGCGATCTGCCGGGGATCAGCGTGTTCTATCGGGATGAGGACGGCGCGATCTTCCGCACTTATTCCTGCTACGCCCGTGGCCTCGACATGATGAACGTCGCCTACCACTATCTCGATCTCGTGCCGAAGGGGCGCGACGAGGACGGTCCGCACAAGATGGCCTGGGTCCGCTTCCATGACGAGTACGGGAAGTAGCGATCAGAGCGCCGCGACAGCCCAGGCGGCGAGCGCGCCGAGCACGACTACCGCCCAGGGCGGCATGCGCCAGAAGGCGAGCAGCAGGAAGGCGGCCAGCGCCAGGATGAAATCCGCCGGCGCGCGGATGGCGCTGGTCCAGACCGGCGTGTAGAGCGCCGCGATCAGCAATCCCACGACGGCGGCGTTGATGCCGGCGAGCGCCGCCTGCGCACCGCCGCGGCGCCGGAGCGCGTCCCAGAACGGCAGCACGCCCAGTACCAGCAGGAAGGAGGGCAGGTAGATCGCGACGAGGCAGAGCGCACCGCCGAGCCAGCCCGTGGGCGCGCCGACCATGCTGGCGCCGAGATAGGCGGCGAAGCTGAAGAGCGGACCCGGCACCGCTTGCGCGGCGCCATAGCCGGCGAGGAAGGCGTCGTTGCCGATCCAGCCCGGCGGCACCACCGCCGCCTGCAGCAGCGGCAGCACCACATGGCCGCCGCCGAACACCAGCGCGCCGGCGCGGTAGAAGGCGTCGAGGAGCGCCGCCGCATGGCTGCCGCTCGCCGCCGCCAGCAGGGGCAGTCCTGCCAGCAGCAGGAAGAACAGCGCCAGCAGCACCGCGCCGCTGCGCCGTCCCACCGGCACCGCAAACGCCGTCGCAGGTGCCACGGCGCCGGCGGAGAGCAGACGCCAGCCGATGAGGCCGCCGGCGAGGATCGCGGCGATCTGCCCGAGGCTCGAGGGGATGGCGAGGGTGAGGGCGGCTGCCAGCACCGCCAGCGTCGCGCGCGGGCGGTCCGCCGCCATGCTCCGCGCCATGTTCCAGACCGCCTGCGCCACCACCGCGACGGCGACGATCTTGAGTCCGTGCAGCGGCGCCGAGCGCGC
>DATKPX010000083.1:0-3260 GCA_035523855.1 Allostellaceae bacterium | reverse complement strand
ATAAACGAAGCGTCATGCCCGACCTTGAGCCGGGCATCCACGCCGTGCAACGGCGCAACGGCGAGACGTGGATGGCCGGATCAAGTCCGGCCATGACGACGCAAAGGGATCTTTCTTAAGTATTGATGCGCGTCGTCACTTCTTGAACTCCGCCTCGCGCTTCTGCTGAAAAGCGCGGATGCCTTCCATGTGGTCGCCGGCGGCGAAGCAGAGCGTGTTCATCTCGTTCTCGTAGCGCAAGCCGGCGTCGAGAGGAGCCATGACGGACATGCGGACCGAGGCCTTCACCGCCTGCACCGCGACCGCGGAATACCCGGCGAGCTGCGCGCAGATCGCCCGCGCCCGCGCCTCCACCTCGGCGTCCTCGACCAGGATGTCGACGAGGCCGAGGCGAAAGGCCTCCTCCGCCTCGATGGGATCGCCGGTCAGCAGCAGCCGCATCGCCTGGCCGTATCCGATCATCCGCGGCAGCATCTGCGAGGCGCCGCCGCCGCCGACCCAGCCGCGCTTCACCTCCGGAAAACCGCAGCGGGTGCTGCGGCCGGCGACGCGGATGTCGGCGGCAAGCGCCAGCTCGGCGCCGCCGCCCAGCACCCAGCCTTTGAGCGCGGCCACCACCGGCTTCTTCACGCCGCGCAGCGAGGCCGCGTATTCCGAGCGGTTGCGGAACTTCCACGCCGAGGAATATTCCGCTAAAGAATTGAGATCGCTGCCGGCGGAGAAAGCGCGCGCGCCGGCGCCGCGGACCAGCACCACGCGCACGGCATCGTCGCGGTCGATCTCGGCGCAGTGCCGCTCGATCGCCGCCGCCATCTCGGGAGTGACCGCGTTGTGCTTGGCGGGGCGATTGAGCGTGATCTCGGCGATCCCCCCGGCGACGGCGTATTGCAAATCCTCGGTCATGCTGCTCTCCCCTCGACGCTCCAATTTGTGACGCGGCCGTGACGAAGGCGGCCCGCAGGAAGCTCTCGGTGCCGCCGGCGCGGCTCACGCTGCGCGACCTGGCGGAGCACGCGAAGGTCTCGCCGGCGACAGTCTCGCTGGTGCTGCGCAAGAGCCCGCTGGTGGCGGAGGCGACGCGCAAGCGCGTGCTCGAGACCATGCGCGAGCTGGGATACGTCTATAACCGCGGCGCCGCCAGCTTGCGCACCCAGCGCACCCAGACGGTCGGCGTCTCCATGAACGAGCTGGTCAATCCCTATTTCGCCGAGCTCACCGCGGCGATCGAGCGCGCGCTCACCAAGGTCGGCCGGACCGTCTTCCTCAGCAACGCCAACGAGGATCCCGCCCGCCAGGACGAGTTCGTCGAGACCATGCGCGAGTACAATGCCGACGGGCTGGTGGTCTGCCCGGTGCAGGGCAGCGAGCCCGCCTCCCTCGCCCGCCTCAGGAAGCTCGGCATGCCCTGCGTGCTGATCTCGCGCAACCTGCCCGGCTCCGGCCTCGACTATGCCGGCAACGACCATCGTCGCGGCATGTTCCTGGCGACCGAGCATCTCATCTCCCTCGGCCATCGCCGCGTCGCCCTCGTCGGCGGGACGCAGCGCACCGCCACCGGCGTCGAGCGCCGGGAGGGCTATCTGCAGGCGCTCGGCGCCTACGGCATCGCCGAGGAGGCCACCCTGATGCTGCCGGGACCGCCGACGCGCAACTTCGGCTTCGACGCGATCCGGAAGCTGCTGGCGCTGAAGAAGCCACCGACCGGCGCCGTCTGCTTCAACGACGTGATCGCCTTCGGCGTCATGCTGGGCCTGCGCCAGCAAGGGCTAGAGCCCGGCCGAG
The DNA here is from genome assembly GCA_035523855.1 of Allostellaceae bacterium. Taxonomy (GTDB): domain Bacteria; phylum Pseudomonadota; class Alphaproteobacteria; order ATCC43930; family CGMCC-115725; genus DASZHJ01. Next base: position 1,478 of record DATKPX010000083.1, on the reverse strand, counting down.
ACTTCGCCGTCGTCGGCTATGACGACCTGCAGGAGGCGGCGCTCTGGACGCCGGCGCTCACCACCGTTGCCGTGCAGTCGACACAGATCGGCGAGGCGGCGGCGCAGCTGCTGCTCGACCGGCTGGAGAACGTCGACGCGCCGCGCCGCGAGGTGGTGCTGCAGCCGAGCCTGGTGGTCCGGGAATCGAGCGGACCGCCGAAGCGCCGGGGCAGCGCGCGCTGACATCGGCTCAGGCGCGGTGGATGTGCATGCCGCCGTCGACATAGAAGGCACTTCCGGTGCTGAAGTGGAAATCGCCGCGCGCCAGGGTCGCAGCAACCTTGCCGATCTCCTCGGGCTCGCCCCAGCGCCGGACCGGCGAGATCCCGCCTTCGATCAGCCGGTCGTAGCGGCTCTTCACGACTGCGGTCATGTCGGTCCGGATGATGCCGGGCCGGATCTCGAAGACGGCGATGCCGTGCTCGGCAAGGCGGACGGCGAAGAGCTCCGTCATCATCGAGACGCCGGTCTTGGCGATGCAGTATTCCGAGCGCTCGACGGCGACGATCCGGCTGTTCACCGAAGCGATGTTGATGATCGAGCGCGGATGGCGCGGCGGCGGTGCCGCGATCCAGCGCCGCGCCACCGCCTGGGTCAGGAAGAACGGGCCGCGCAGGTTGGTATCGATGAGGGCGTCGAAGCTCTCCGGCGGCACGTCGAGCATGTCCTGCCGCTTCTTGACGGAGATGCCGGCGTTGTTGACCAGCACCTCGATACCGCCGAAGGCCTCGAAGGCGCGCTGCACCAGCTCGCCGTGGCCCTTCAGCTCGGCGATGTTGCCCGGCAGGAAATGGCCGCGCACGCCGCGGGTCTTGAGGCCGGCCATGGTCTCGACGGCGGCGGCGTCCTGCACGAGATCGTTGACGACGACGTCGTAGCCGTTGTCGGCGAAGGCCCAGGCGATGGCGCGGCCGATGCCGCGCCTTCCGCCGGTGACCAGCACGCGGGGGCGGGCGGCGTCGGTCATGCCCGGGCCTCCGTCATGCCAGCAGCTGCCGCGCGATGATCATGCGCTGGATCTGGTTGGTGCCTTCGTAGATCTGGGTGATCTTGGCATCGCGATAGAGCCGCTCCACTTCGATCCCTCGGATATAGCCCATCCCGCCGTGGATCTGCACCGCGTTCGCGGCGTGCGCCACCGCGGCGTCGGCGGCGAAGCACTTCGCCATCGAGCATTCGACGGTGGCACGCTCGCCGCGGTCGAGGCGCTCCGCCGCGTCCCGCACCATCAGGCGCGCGGCATGGGCGTCCTTCGCCATGTCGGCGATCATCCACTGCACCGCCTGGAACTCCGCTATCGCCTGGCCGAACTGCCGGCGCTGCTTGGCGTAGTCGATGGAGGCGTCGAGCCCCGCCTGCAGGATGCCGACCGCGAGCGAGGCGATGCCGATGCGCCCCTTGTCGAGGACGCTCATCATCATGTGGAAGCCGCGGTTG
>DATKPX010000082.1:0-6805 GCA_035523855.1 Allostellaceae bacterium | reverse complement strand
GCCTTCGCCTGAGGCAGATCGCGCCCGCGCGGGCGCTCGCCTTTCTGCTGCTGGCGCTCTGGGCGACGGCGGCCGCGGCGGCGGAGCCGCAATTCCCGCCGCTCACCGGCCGCGTCGTCGATGACGCCCACGTGCTGTCGCCGGCGACGAAGAGCGCGCTCGACGAGATGCTGGCCCGGCACGAGCAGGCGACCGGCGAGCAGGTCGTGGTGGTGACGCTGAAGTCGCTCGGCGGCACCAACATCGAGGATTACGGCTACCAGCTCGGCCGGCACTGGGGCATCGGCGAGAAGGGCAAGAACACCGGTGCGCTGCTGATCGTGGCGCCGAACGACCGCCAGGTGCGCATCGAGGTGGGTTACGGCCTCGAGGGCAAGCTCACCGATGCGCAGAGCCGCGTGATCATCGAGCGGGATATTCTCCCGGCCTTCCGTCGCGGCGACCTCAACGCCGGCGTCATTGCCGGCGCCACCTCGATGCTGCGCGTGCTCGGTGGCGACGCGGCCGCGCCCGCCAGCGGCATCGCGCGCAAGGTGACCGGCGCACAGGGCATCGATTCCGGCCTCGAGATCATCCTCATCCTGGCGGTCTGGATCTTCATCTTCGTGATGTTCCGCCGCACCCGGCCGCGCGGCCCCATGGGCGCGCTGCCCTGGGTGTTGATGGGATCGGGCTTCCGCTCCGGCGGCCTGCCGCCGGGCGGCGGCGGGTTCGGCGGCTTCTCCGGCGGCGGCGGCAGCTTCGGCGGCGGCGGCGCCTCGGGGCGCTGGTGATGCCGCGCCGTCCCACGCCCGAGGAAAACGCCCGCATCGAGGCGGCGGTGCTGGCGGTGGAGAGCCGGACCGGCGCCGATCTCTCGGTGCTGGTGACGCCGGTCAGCGACCGCTACGGACTCTTTCCCATGGTGTGGGCGGCAGCGGGCGCGCTGCTGGCGGCGCTTGCCGCCGCCTTCCTCTGGCCCGATCTCTCCATCGGCGCCGCGATCGAGATCCAGGTGCCGGTCTTCGTGGCGCTGACGCTGATCTTCGACTGGCTGTCGATCCGCCTGCTTCTGGTGCCGGCGCATCTGAAGCAGCACCACGCTCGGGCATTGGCCCACCGTGCCTTCGCCGCGCATCTCTCCGGCGGCGCGCCCGGCCAGAGTCATGTCCTGCTCTTCGTCTCGCTGGGCGAGCGCTATGTCGAGATTCTCGCCGATCACGCCACCCATCAGCGCGTGGCCGAAGGGACCTGGGATGCGATCGTCGCGGAGTTCGTCGGCAAGATGCGTGCCGGCAAGGGGGTGGATGGGATCCTCGCCGCGGTCGCGTCGTGCGGTGCGGCGCTGGAGAAGAGCTCTCTCAAACCCGCTCAATGAACGCTGCCATCGCGTCCAGCACCGCCGCTTCCTGGTCGCGGTGCGGCGAGTGTTTGCAGTTGGGCAGCACCAGCCGCTCGAACGCACCGCCGACGCCGCGCTCGATGGCGTCGAGCTGGGCGAGGCTGCCGTATTCGTCGTCGGCGCCCTGGATCGCCAGCAGCGGACAGCGCACGTCCGGCAGCACGTCCTCGATGTTCCAGGCGCGGAAGGCAGGATCGAGCCAGATGTCGTTCCAGCCCCGGAAAGCGTTGTCGGGATCGTCATGGTAGCGCGCGAGGCGCTGGCGGAGATCGGTGCTGGCGTAGACGGTCTTCACCTCGGCGATGCTGGCGACCGTCACTTCCTCGACGAAGACATGAGGCGCCTCCAGCACGAGAGCGCGCACTGGCCATCGGCCGGCGCCGGCATGGATGAGGGCGATCGAGGCGCCATCGCTGTGGCCGATCAGGATCGGGTTGTCGAGGCCGAGCTTCTCGCGCAGATCCGGTAGCGCCTGCAGCGCCTCCGCATGCATGTAATCGACCGCGCGTGGTGCCGAGATCGGATCCGACTTGCCGTAGCCGTAGCGGGAATAGATCACCGCACGGCATCCCGTGCGGGCGGCGAGCTTCGCCGGGAAATCGCGCCAGAGCGCGACCGAGCCCAGCCCCTCGTGCAGGAACACCAGATCGGGCGCACCGGCGCGGGTGGCGGCAATCTCCTCGTAATGCAGGCGGTGGCCCTGGATCGAGATATCCGGCACGGACGTCACACCCCCAAATGCGCGCGCAGCAGGTCGGGGCTCGCCCTGAGCTCCGCCGGCGTGCCCGCGAAGACGACGCGGCCCTTCACCAGGATCACCGCGCGGTCGGCGATCTCGCAGACCGCCGCGTGATTCTTGTCGACGATGACGGCGGCGATGCCGCTGGCGCGGATGCGGCGGATGATCGACCAGATCTCCCGCGCCAGCAGCGGCGCCAGCCCTTCCGTCGCCTCGTCGAGCACCAGGAGATCGGGATTGGTGGCAAGCGCGCGACCGATGGTGAGCATCTGCTGCTCGCCGCCGGAGAGCGCGCCGCCGCGGTGCTCGATCCGCTCGGCCAAGCGCGGGAAACTCTGCAGCACCCGCTCCGGCGTCCAGTCGCGCCGCCCGCCGCGGCCGGCGCGCGCCGCCATCGCCAGATGCTCGCGCACGGTGAGATCGGGGAAGATGCCGCGCCCCTCCGGCACCAGCGCCAGGCCGGCGCGCGCCACCGAATGCGGCGCGGCGCCGGTCATGTCGATGCCGTCGATGGCGATGCGGCCGCGCTTGGGCGGCGTCAGGCCGAAGAGGCTGCGCAGCAGCGTCGTCTTGCCCATGCCGTTCCGCCCCATCAGCGCCACCGTCTCGCCGCGCCCGACGGCGAAGTCGACGCCGTGCAGGATGTGGCTCGGCCCATAGTAGGTGTGCAGGCCCTCGGCGGCGATCAGCGGAATCTCGCTCATGCCACCGCCTCCGCGGTGCCGAGATAAGCCTCCTGCACCGCCGGATTGTCGCGGATATCCGCCGGCGCGCCGCTCGCCAGGACGCGGCCGTTCACCATCACCGTCAGGATCACCGCCAGCGAGAACACCGCATCCATGTCGTGCTCCACCAGCAGCACCGCATGGGTCTCGGCGAGGCGGCGGATCAGGTCCACCATGCGCTGGGATTCCTCGGCGCCCATGCCGGCGAGCGGCTCGTCCAGCAGCAGCACGCGCGGCGCGGTGGCGAGCGTCATGGCGATCTCGAGCTGGCGCTGCTCGCCATGGCTGAGCGCGGCGCCGATCGTGTCGCCGCGCGCGGCGAGGCCGACGGTGGCGAGCGCGCGCTCGGCTGTCTCGTTGAGCGCGGCATGGCGGAGCGCCGGATGCAGCAGGAGACGCGCCGGCGTATGCCGTGCCTGAGCCGCGAGGCGGCAATTCTCGAAGGCGGTGAAATCGCCGAAGATGTTGGTCTTCTGGTAGCTGCGGCCGATGCCGAGGCGGGCGATCCGTTCCGGCGCGAATCCTGTGATGTCGCGGCCGTCGAGCTCGACGCGGCCGGCGCTGGGGCGGAGGTCGCCCGACAGCATATTGATGAGCGTGGTCTTGCCGGCGCCGTTGGGGCCGATCACCGCCTGCACCTCGCCGGGCCGGAGCGCCAGCGAGACGCCGCTCACCGCGGCGAGGCCGCCGAACTGCTTGGCGAGCGCGCGGACCTGCAGCACCGGCTCAGCCATCGGCGGCCTCCGGCTCGGGCTCGGCGGCGGCGCGGCGCGGCATCCGGATGAGGCCGCCCAGCCCCTGCGGCAGCAGCAGCACCGCGAGGATGATGAAGAGCCCCATCGGCAGCAGCCAGTGCTTGGTTAGATCGCCGAGGAAATCCTGCAGCAGCACCAGGACGAAGGCGCCGAGGATCGGCCCAAAGAGCGTGCCCATGCCGCCGAGGATCACCATCATAAGCACGCTGCCGGACTGCTGCCAGCCGAAGAGGTCGGGGCTCACATAGCCGTATTGCGCCGCCGAGAGATATCCCGCACCGCCGGCGAGCGCGCCCGCCAGCACGAAGGCGGCGAGCCGGTAGCGGAAGACCGGGAAACCCAGCGCGCGCATGCGATGGGCATTGGCGCGGATGCCGCGGATCGCGTGGCCGAAAAGCGAGCGCAGCACCACGCGGAGCAGCAGATAGGTCGCCAGCATGGCGGCAAGCGCGAGGTAATAGAACTGCACGCGGCTGCCGAGGTCGACAGGCGTCCAGCCGAGGATGGCGGCATCGGGCTTCACGTAGATGTAGGCGCCGTCAGAGCCGCCGAGCCGCTTGGAGCCGGTGGCGTAGTAGAACAGCATCTGCCCGAAGGCGAGCGTCACCATGATGAAGTAGACGCCCGACGTGCGCAGCACCAGGGCGCCGATCACCAGCGCCGCGGCAGCGGCCGCCGCCACCGCGACCAGCAGCGAGAGCCAGAAATTCGCCGCCTGGTATTCCGGCGACAGCAGCATCAGCGTATAGGCGCCGAGGCCGAAGAAGGCGGCATGGCCGAGGCTGACGAGGCCGGTATAGCCCACCAGCAGGTCGAGGCTCATGGCGAAGACCGCGAGGATCATGATCTTCGCCACGAGCTGCAGATAGAAGGGCGCCGCCACCAGCGGGAAAAGCGCGAGGCCGAGGGCACCCGCCAGCAGCGCGATCCGCACCGGCCATGACGGGGGCTGCATGTCAGGCGCGCCCGAACAGCCCCGCGGGCCGCCACAGCAATACCGCCGCCATCAGCATGTAGACGGTCATGCCGGCAATGTCGGGCGCCAGCACCCGGCCGAAAGTATCGGCGAGGCCGATCAGCAGCGAGCCGAGGAAGGCGCCCTTGATCGAGCCGATGCCGCCGATCACCACCACCACGAAGGAGACGATCAAGATCTGGTTGCCCATGCCCGGATAGACCGAGGCCACCGGCGCCGCGATCATGCCGGCGAAGGCGGCAAGCGCCACGCCGCCGGCGAAGACAAACCGGTAGACGAGGCCGATGTCGATGCCGAGAAGGGCCACCATCTCGCGGTTGGAGGATCCGGCGCGGATGGTCATGCCGAGGCGGGTGCGGCGGATGACAAGCGCCAGCAGCGCCGCCACCGCGAGGCAGATCGCCGACATCAGCAGCCGGTAGACCGGGTAGGCCAGCGTATCGGTGAGGGGGATCGAGAAGTCGAGGAACTTCGGCACCGCGATGCCGTGCACGTCGTCGCCGACGATGAGGCTGCGCAACTCCTCCATCACCAGGATCAGGCCATAGGTCAGCAACACCTGGTAGAGATGGTCGCGGCGGTAGAGGCGCTGGAACAGCAGCGCCTCGAGCGCGAGGCCGATCAGCACGGCGAGGGGAATGCCCAGCAGGATCGCCAGCCAGAGATTGCCGGTGAGCTCGCTGAGCGAGAAGGCGATATAGGCGCCCATCATGTAGAAGCTGCCATGGGCGAGGTTGATGATGCCCATGATGCCGAAGACGAGGGTGAGCCCGCTCGCCACCAGGAACAGCAGCAGCCCGTACTGGACGCCGTTCAGCAGCTGGATGAGGAAGAAGGGGAGGCTGTCAGCCATCGGAGCCCATCAGCTATCAGCTTTCAGCTGTCAGCCAAACCACAAACTCCCGCTGACAGCTGAGAGCTGACGGCTGACAGCTCCCTTACGCCATCATCTTGCAGCCGCGCGAGGGATCGGAGAGCGCTTTCACCGCGACGCTGACGTATTTGTTCTCGAGCCCCTCGACCTTGCGCAGATACATGTCCTGCACGGGGTTGTGCGACTTCGAGAGGGTGAACTTGCCGCGCGGGCTGTCGATGGTGGCCTGCTCCATCGCCGCCACCAGCTCCTTGCGCGCGCCGAGATCGCCCTTCACCGCCGCGACGCCGGCCACCAGCAGCTGGCCGGTGTCGTAGCCCTGCACTGCATAGACGTCGGCGTCGCGGCCGGCGGCCCTCTTGAAGGCCGCGCGGAAGCTCTTGTCCTTCGGCACGTCGAGCCCGTCGGCATAGTGCAGCGTCGTCTCCATGCCCTGCGCCGCCTCGCCCTGCGCCTGCAGCGTGCCGTCGGTGAGGAAGCCTGGCCCCACCAGCGGGATGGTCCGGCGCAGCCCCGCCGCGTGGTAGTCCTTGACGAAGCTGACGGCGCCGCCGCCGGCGAAGAAGGCGTAGACCACCTCGGGCTTCGCCGCCGCGATCTGGGTCAGGATCGGCTGGAACTCCACCTGCGGGAAGGGCAGGAACAGCTCCTGCTCCACCTTGCCGCCGCCCTGCTCGAAACCCTCCTTGAAGCCGTTGGTGGACTCCTTGCCGGCGGCATAGTCCCAGCTCACCACGACGGCGCGTTTCAGCCCGCGGGCGCCGGCGACCTTGCCCATGGCGAAGGCGGGCTGCCAGTTGGAGAAGCTGGTGCGGAAGATGTTGGGGGCGCAGAGCGCGCCGGTGGCGGCGCCGACGCCCGCGTTGGGGATCACCAGCATGGTGTCGTTGTCGCTCGCCACCTTCACCATCGCCGCGGCGACGCCGGAATGGACGGTGCCGACGAGGAAGTCGACCTTGCCGCCCACCACCAGCTTGTTGGCGTTCTCGGTGGCTTTCGCGGGCTCGGATTCATCGTCGACGACCATGTACTCGATCTCGCGTCCGCCGAGCCTGCCGCCCGCCTCCGCGATCGCCAGCTTCATCGCCTCGTCGATGTTCTTGCCGAGCGCCGCGTAGGTGCCGGTGTAAGGCAGCATCAGCCCGAGCTTGATCTTCGCCTGCTGCCCGATGGCGAAGCGCGCCGGCACGAAGGTGCCAGCGGCGGCGATGCCGGCGGTGGCGGCGAGCCCGCCGAGAATACGGCGGCGGCTCGACTTGGTGCTGATGGTCATGGCTGTTCCCCTCCCTACGCCATCGATATCCGATCTAGGCGATGTGCTTCTTTGAAATCGCGTCGACATCTTCCGACAAAAG